>NZ_WXEY01000020.1 GCF_009877425.1 Heliomicrobium undosum
CGATTTTCAAGGACCAATCGACGCTGTCTATGGTTTTTACCCGTCAACGTTCTTGCGTCAACGAAGGATAGTTTATCACATTCATTGACCAGAAGTCAACTGGGTAATTCTTGTTTTTTTCGTCAGCGACAAGAAGTATCTTAGCACAGCAATGACAATTCGTCAACTGCCATTTTTTAGGTCAATCGACGGATGGATGGCTGACTCTCCACGCAAGTAGACGTTCGGAACGGCGCCGGAGATGATCGTTGTTGCGATGGGGATGCGCGTGCTGACGGGGATCTCCGATGAAACAAGGGGTATGAGGATGCGAATTGAAGCTTCTACATGGAGATAGATCATATGCTTTGTTTGATTGATCCCGGCCTCTTCGAAGGATTCCACCGGCTCCACTTTTACGTTGCCGATGGGCAGCATGCGCACATGCAACTGGGGACCCCATCCTGCCAACAGCCGGGCGCCTGTCATCTGTCCCAAGGGAATCTGGATATCCTTTTCATTCAGGTTCGATAGCGTCTGCTGCACGTCCATGGCCGTTTCTGCTGCCAGTTGATTGATGCGCAAGGTGTTCGGCTGCAGGAGGACGATGCGCCCCTCCTGATCCGTCTTATAGAAGATCAGATCGCGAAAGTTGGCGTCATTGGCGATGCGGCGCAGGATCGATTCATGGATCGCCTCCGTAGCAATGACCTTGCCTTGGTTTTCGGCAACAGCGAGGATCGTATTCTTCATATTGACTTCTGCCAGCGTAAATAGGAACAGACACAGCAGCAGGAGCAATACGGGCGCTATCCAGTAGGCCGGCGATCCCCGCCGTGTCCATCGTTCCCATCGCAATCGCCAGCGCAGCCAAAACAATTCTGCCACCCCCCGCCTAGTCAGACTATGCTCAACTGCCCGGCAGGGTGATCGCCCATACCTGAAAAAGGTATAGAATGCGCGGCTCCTGCAATCCAACGTTGCTTCTGGGCTCCGATAAAACTTCCATGACGCGTAGAGTCACAGGCTATGAAGAAAACCACATAAAAAAGCCGAATCGCCCCCGTTTACGCAAGGGTTTGCGATTCGGCGATTCGGGTTGTCCATCACTTGGTCCAACTGTGTCCAACAACCTGCCAATGGCGATCGATGTGATATTGGATTCCCGATAGGTTGGTTACGATCAGTTCGTCACCGGCAACGGCCACGCTGACATATAGATCGCTGGCGCCGGTGATCTCGTTTATCCGCCGGTGGATATCGCCATTTTTGTTTAAGACATAGACGTTATCTTCGGGCTGTTCTCGCAGGTTGACCCCCTTTGCGCTCGTTGGCCGGTCCAGCAGGTGGACGACAAGGGCGTTGGCGAAAGGGTACACATCGAATATGTTATGACCGAAGTCAATCTTTTTGCCGGCGATCATGAGGACGGTTTGAGCAAATTGGCAGTCGTTCATCGCAGACCCCTTTACCGGTACATGGGTGTTCCTTCCGAAAAAATGCCGATTCTCTGTCCGAGCATGTCAAACTGCACACCGCCACCGGCGCCCCAGCCTTCAATGGGACCGGCGATCCCGCATTCGATGACATCGTTTTGCTCCAGTGTGACTGTGCAGACACGGGCAGGCAGGTTGGGCAGGGCAAATTTATCTTTGATCACAGCAGCCGGTAAATAGTTGCCCTTCCCGTCGATGATATCGCTCCGCTCCATCACCCAACCGCCGATCCTTCCGGAATCGCTGTCAGGAAAAACCCGCACAAAATTTGTTCCATGGGTGAGCCGGATCAGGTAGACCGTGGTCCCGCTCTTATAAGGCGGCTTATCATACCCGCGCGATTTCCAAAAGGCGTTGGTCACATCGGCCGGCATGGTCGTGATTTTAAAGTAGTTGATTTGCGCCAAGGCTTCTTGGATCTTCGCTTCGTCTGGATCCGTGACGGCCTTTGTCTCGGCGACGGCTAGCAGTTTCGGCGCTGCTGCCGCCACGTTCTGGATATTCTCCGTTCCGATCGCAGGCACGGTCACCCCTGTCGCGGCCAGACCGGCAGCCGGACTGATACTTAATGCCAGGGCCAGGATCGAGAACCAGAGGACCACCTTAGAATACCATCGCTTCCCCTTTACCATTTGCCATCCTCCTCTTCAATTATAGTAAAATTTGCCTGTAATACATGTTCGATCAATCCTTATTAATTCCTTTATAATGAATAGGTCAAAGAGGGCGTTTTTTGTTGGTTTTATCAACTGTGAAAATCAAACTGAGTCTACCGTTAAAAACATGAGTATAGCGGTAAAAACAAAAGAAAGCCCGCCAGTCTTTTTCAGACTAACCGAGCTTTCACTGTAACCGACTTTCACTGGAACTGATGGAGCTTTCCCAAAGCGTCTCGTCAAACGAGGACCAGACGGACAAACTTGCGCTTGCCAAGCCGGAGAAGCGTATTCCCCACCGGGATCATGGCGTTGAAATCCTTAACCGTCTCATTGTCGACTTTGACGGCTCCCTCCGTGATTTTGCGCCGCGCCTCCCCGTTAGAAGCAGCCATACCGGATAGAACGAGCGCCTTGACCAGCCCGACCGTGCCATCATGGATGTGTTCAGCAGGGACGATGAAATCAGGGATCTCATCGGGCAGTTCTTTTTTCTGGAATATGTTGATGAATTCATCTTGGGCCGCCTGGGCCGCCTCGTCCCCGTGAAAGAGCGCTACAATCTCTCTCGCAAGCCGCATCTTCGCATCGCGCGGATGCAAGGCGCCGCTCTTCAGCCCTTCGGCGATCGACTGGATCTCCTCGGCGGGCACCCGGGTCACCAACTCGAAATAGCGAACCATCAACTCATCAGCAATGGACATGGTCTTGCCGTAGATCTCCCGCGGCGACTCGTTGACACCGATGTAATTCCCCAGGCTCTTGCTCATCTTGTTGACGCCGTCGAGCCCTTCCAGGATCGGCATCATCAGGGCCACCTGCGGTTCCTGGCCGTATTCCTTCTGGAGAACCCGCCCGACGAGCAGGTTGAACTTCTGGTCTGTGCCGCCCAGTTCCACATCGGCCCGCAGCGCCACCGAGTCATAACCCTGCATCAGAGGATAAAAGAGCTCATGGACGCCGATGGGCAGGTTCTCGCGCATCCGCTTGGAAAAATCGTCCCGCTCCAACATGCGAGCCACCGTGTACTTGGCCGCCAACTGCAGGATATCTGCGAAGTTCAGCGGCTGCAGCCAGTGGGAGTTAAAGGTCATCTCCGTCTTAGCGGGATCGAGGACCTTGAAAATCTGTTCCTTATAGGTGGCCGCGTTGCGGTTGACCTCTTCTTCGGTCAACTGCTTACGCGTTTCCGACTTCCCTGACGGATCACCGACGCGGCCGGTGAAATCGCCGATGACGATGACCACCTGATGACCGAGATCCTGAAAATCGCGAAGTTTCCGCAGGACGACCGTGTGGCCTAGGTGGATGTCAGGCGCCGTCGGATCGAGGCCCAGCTTCACCCGCAACGGACGCCGATTCACAATGGCGTCTTCGAGCTTTTTGACAAGATCCTCTTCCGGTACGATTTCGGCGGTGCCCCGCCGGATCAACGCCAGTTGGCGATCAATTTCATCTTGAATATGTTTAGGCAAAACCTTCGTCTCGGACAACCTTCTCCCCCTCCCGCGCGCCCTAGCGGCGCGCCGCACGTCGAGGAACCCCTCAAATACTTTGCCCATTTTATCATGTTTTTCCACCTCTTTCAACAAAGACAGCCTGTCCATTTCTCCACACTGTCACCTATGCTATAATATGCCTAGTTTTAACGCCACAAAGGAGGCTGTTTCGTGGAATCGGAAAACCGCCAGCCGAACAAAAAAGAATCTCTCTCGCCTGGAACGTCCCAAAAAGGCGCCCGCAAAAAAATCCGCTGGCCCCGCATGATCTTGTTGATAGCGGCAGTGCTCATCGTTGCCACCATCGGCATCGGCTCCGGCCTCATCTTCGCCTGGGCCTTTGAAGCGCCCTCATTTAGTGCCGGCAATTTCGATGTACATACGACATCCGTCCTGTACGACGTAAACAAGCAAGAGTTCACCAAATTGCACGCCGGCGAAAACCGCACCCTTGTGGAAAACATCAACGACGTGCCTCTCCAACTGCGCCAGGCCTTCCTGGCCATCGAGGACAACAAATTCTACGACCACCATGGCGTGGACGTGATCGCCAACATCCGTGCCGTCATCGCCAACATCACCGGCGGCTTTGGCTCTCAGGGGGCTTCTACGATCACACAGCAGTTGGTGAAGCTCACCTTCCTCACCCCGGAAAAGACGATCAAGCGGAAGGTCCAGGAACTCGTTTTGTCGATGCAACTGGAACGGCAGTACTCGAAGGACGAAATCTTCCTCATGTACCTAAACCGCATCAATTTCGGCGAAGGCGCTTACGGCGTGAAAGCTGCTGCTAAAACCTTTTTTGGCAAAGAACTGAAGGATTTGAAGCTTTCTGAAGCAGCGTTGCTGGCAGGCCTCCCCAACGCTCCCTCCAAATGGTCGCCCTATAAAAACCCTGATGGAGCGGAACAACGCCGGCAGTTGATCCTGACGCAGATGGCCAAGTACGGCTATATCACTAACGATGAAGCCGAGAAGGCAAAAAAGGCGCTGCCGCAATTGCTCGATCAGCCGAAGCGCTCTGTCGCCGGCAACGACATCAACTTACCCTATTTCACCGACGCCGTCATCGAGGAGTGCATCGATAAGTACGGGATCACGGAAGACATGCTCTACAAGGGCGGACTCCGGATCTACACGACCGTCGACGCGAAGGTGCAGAAAGCGGCAGAAGCCGCCCTGTCCGATCCGAACAACTACCCGAAAGGCAAGGATAATGTGCCCATCCAGGCAGCCATCGCCGTGGTGGACCACAGCAACGGCGAGGTGCGGGCGATCGTCGGGGGCCGCGAGTACACGGCCCGGCGCGGATTGAACCGCGCCACGTCGCAAATGCGCCAGCCCGGTTCCGTCTTCAAACCGATAGCCGTCTACGGCCCTGCCCTGGAAAAAGGGCGTTCGCCGGCAACGGTCCTTGATGATGTGCCCACCCGCTATGGCAGTTATGAGCCCGGCAACTACGACGGCCAATTCCGCGGCCTGATCAACATGCGCGAGGCGATCCGCCTCTCCGTCAACATCTACGCTGTCAAGATGCTCAACGAGATCGGTGTGCAAAACGGTTTTGCCTTTGCCCGCAATCTGGGCATTACCAACATGGACGAAAAGAACGACATGAACCTCCCCCTGGCGTTAGGGGGCCTTTCCAAAGGAACGAATCCGCTGGAACTGGCCGGCGCCTACGGCGCCTTCGCCAACAAAGGCGTTTGGATCGAGCCGCACCTGATCGTGAAAGTGGAAGACCGCGACGGCAAAGCGCTGGTGGAGGTCAAGCCCAAGCGCCAGGTGGCCATGAAAGAGACGACCGCCTACCTGATGACCCATATGCTGCAGACCGTCATCAGTTCCGGGACGGGGACGAACGCCCAGCTTGACCGGCCGGCCGGCGGCAAAACGGGCACGACAGAACTGCCCAGAGAGATCTTCGGCAACATCACCGGCAACAAGGACGCCTGGTTTGCCGGGATTACGCCGGAACTGTCGGGTGTCGTCTGGATGGGCTATGACAAGACCGATCAGAACCATTACATGTACAAAACGTACGGCGGCTCCTATCCGGCGCAGATGTGGCGCTCCGTCATGAGCAAGGCCCTCCAGGGCGTTCCCGTCAAAGGGTTCGAACGTCCGCCCGGCATCGTCGAGGTCAATGTGGATATCAAGTCTGGCCTGTTGCCGAGTTCGCTGACGCCGCCTGATTTTGTCGAAACTGAACTGTTTGAGGAATCAACGGCGCCGACGCAGACGAGCAACGTCTGGGTTCAGGTCGACATCAACGCTGACACAGGTCTTCCCACCAAACCAGGAGACAAGGCTTCACACATTGAGCGTAAAATTTTCTTGAAACGCCCCGACGGTTACGACCCCAATCGCCCACCGGCTGATGCCGAACTGGAGGCGCCTGCCGGGGCAGCGCCTTCAGGGACCACCGGAACTGCGCCCAATTCGACCACCCCAGGCGCGACCAACGATGCGCCTGCTCTTCCGGCCCCTCCCCCTTCAACGACCTCACCTTCAGGGACGAACGGAACAACCCACGCCCCGCCGGCAGGCGGAACAGGGACTGCGAAAAGCGGGACTTCAACAAATGGTGGCAACGCCAAAACCACGAACGGTTCCGCCGTTCCGCCCACCCCCTCGGGCGTGGGCGGGCCCCAAGGATAAACAGCGTCAAGCAGGCGAAAGCACGCCGCAACAAAAAAGCTTTGCCATCAGCATACGTCAACTTTGCATCCCGAGCCTGAACGCATCCCGTTCGGGCTCTTTTTTCAAGGGGAGAGGATTTATGACCCGGATTTATATCGCCGACGATGAACCGCCGATTTTGGAACTGATCCGCCGTTACCTGGAGAAGGAAGGTTTTGAAGCGATCACCTTCACCAACGGCGATGACTTGCTGGCCGCTTGTGCGCAGGATGCCCCTGACCTGGTCATCCTTGATATCATGATGCCGGGAACGAGCGGCCTGGATGTCTGCAAGACCCTCCGTCGTGACAGCGATGTGCCCATCATCATCGTATCGGCCAAGGATGACGAAATCGACCGGATCCTGGGCTTGGAGCTGGGCGGTGACGACTACCTCTCCAAACCCTTTAGCCCCAGGGAACTCGTGGTTCGCGTCAAGAACATCCTGCGCAGGGTCCGGGTGAAGTCCGCAGGTGCGGCAAATCCCACTGGCGCGGTAAGTCCTGTAGGCAACGATCCGGACGCCCGATCAGCACCGGTTTTTTCTGATGCGCCACAACCGGCGATAGGCTCATCGGAATCGGCGCAAGCGACAACAGGCGCACCAATGACAGAGGCTCCGGTGTCCGCCTGTCATGATCTACGGATCGACCTGGACGAACGACGGATCACAGGTCCGAACGGGGAGATCGACCTGACAGCCAAAGAGTTTGACCTGCTTTCCTTCCTGGCGAAGCACAAGAAAAAGGTCTTCACGCGGGAACAACTGCTGGATCAGATCTGGGGCTACCATTTCGCCGGTAACCCGCGTTCCGTCGATGACCTTGTCAAGCGGTTGCGCAAAAAGCTCGCCCAGAGCGGTTCCACCCTGGAGATCAAAACCGTATGGGGCTATGGGTACAAGATCGACGATCCTTCGGCAGGCCAAGGAAAAGGGTAGGCACTATGCGAAAAGAGATGGACGGCATGGACAAAAAAACAGGCGCTTTCCCCCGGATTTCCTTAGGCCAACGCATCACCATCAGCTACTTCATCCTTCTGCTCCTGGCCTTTCTCATCGCCGGCGGCTCCTTCAACACCCTCACCCGCCAGTTCCTGATCCGCGAAACAAAAGAGAACCTGCGCGAACAAGGCAACGTCATCGTAACCATGTTTAAACGGACATCGGCCTTGCCGGAACAGAATGAACTGCGGACAGGACGCGTCTTAGCCAACCTGGTCGACGCCGAATCGGTCATCATCGACAATAAGGGCGTCATCATCGCCTCAAACCGCCCCCGCCGGTTTCCTGCCGGCGACGTTCTGGTCTACCCTCGAATGAAGACCGTTTTAG
Source organism: Heliomicrobium undosum (assembly GCF_009877425.1). Classification (NCBI taxonomy): domain Bacteria; kingdom Bacillati; phylum Bacillota; class Clostridia; order Eubacteriales; family Heliobacteriaceae; genus Heliomicrobium; species Heliomicrobium undosum. The sequence goes on from NZ_WXEY01000020.1 coordinate 7,646, forward strand.
GGGGCAGTGAAGAGTCCGACCTCTGGACCGACCGCGACCGGGACATGGTCGCCGTCGGTCTTCCCTTGCGAAATAGAGAAGGCGCCGTCATGGGTGGCCTTTTCCTCTTTTCACAACTGGAAGGCATTGACACCATGGGACGACAGATCAACCGCGCCTTGTTCAAAGGTCTCCTGCTCTCCGGACTGATCGCTCTCGTCATCGGCGTCTTTCTCTCCCGGTCCATCTCCCGTCCCGCCCGGAACCTGTCTGCCGCGGCCCTGGCCCTTGCCCGCCGGCGCTATGACACGGAACTGCCCGTCGACCGCGCCGACGAACTGGGTGAAGTCGCCCGCTCCTTTGCGCTTATGCGAGACCGCATCCAGCGCTACGATGAAACGCAGCGCGCCTTCTTACAAACAGCTTCCCACGAGTTGAAGACGCCCCTCATGTCCATCCAAGGATATGCCGAGGGGATTAAAGACGGCGTCTTCGAAGGAGAAGAGGCGGAAAAAGGGCTCGATACGATCATCGCCGAGAGCCAGCGGCTAAAGGGGATCGTCGATGAAATGATCCTCCTGTCCAAGTTGGAATCACTCGACGGCTTGTACCGGTTCCAACCCCTCATGCTTTCTGAGGTAGCCCGTGAAGGGGTCGATAAAATACAGGGTCTTGCCTTGGAACTGGGCAAATCGCTCCACTTTTCAACCGGTTCCCATCCCTCCAGCGACCTTTTGCCGGTCGACCTTGTTTTCGGTGATAGAGAAAAACTGCTGCAGGCCCTCATTAACCTGTTGAGCAATGCCCTACGCCATGCCAAGGGCCATGTCTATGTCACCGCCTCGCCCGATTGTATTCAGGTTCTCGACGACGGCGCAGGCATCGAGCCCCAGGAACTTCCCCGGTTGTTCCAGCGTTTTTACAAGGGGAAACGCGGCGATACCGGTTTGGGGCTCTCCATCGCCCTGGCTATCGCAGAAAAACACGGCGGAACGATCACCGTCACAAACGCGCCCATGGGTGGCGCGCTCTTCGAACTGCGCCTTCCTCCATTACACAATTCTGCCGCAAACAGCGCCGCCCCGGCGTAGAAAGGGCTGCGATTTTCACAAAAATACCACAGTCATCCCATAATGGCGCCACAATCGACGACTAGAATAAAAATCGCCGGGACACAACAGCGCCTTGCCCGGAAAGAACACAACGGTGTAAAGGAGGAAAGCCGCCATGAAAAAATGGGTATCTCTCATCGCCCTCGGCGCCGTGCTGCTCATGACTCCGGCAGCTTTTGCGGCAGAAGCCGCCGGCACGCCGCCTACGGCGTTCTCCGGCGAAGCCGAAGGGATCAACGCTCCCCAGACCAACGCTCCCCAAGTGAAAATGACGGCAGAACAACGCCAAGCCTGGAAAGAAGCGCTCACGCCGAAACTGGAACAGTTGAAAACCCTCAACCAGCAAATTCAGGACCTGCACGGACAAATCAAGGGGCAACGGGAAAGCAACCAGTCGCTCCGCCAGTCCCTGAAGGGCAACCTGGCAAAAGAACAGGCGCAAGCGCTGCGGGCCTCCGTCCAGTCCAATGGGGAGGCGCAAAAAGCCCTTTCCAATGATCTCAAGCATTTGCACGAGCAGGTGAAAGCAGCCCAGGCCGCCCTGAAAGCCGCCCGCCAGTCCGGCGATCTCTCTGCTGCCTCTGCCGCCCTTGATCAAGTGATCAACCTGAAACAACAAATCCTCGGTAAAGCGCCTGAACTCTTGAAGGCAAAACAGGAACGTTACCAGATCCTGAACGGGGCGCAGATACAATCGGCCGCGCCAAATCCGTCTTCTTCCCTTGCTCCCCCTGCCGCCGCTTCAGCCCAGTAAGACTGCGACTGTTCACAACTCGGATGTCGCCCACCCCTTCGTAGCAGCCCCAAAAAACCCCGTCCGGTTCATTCAGCGCCGGACGGGGTTTTTGTTAAGACAGAATCTATGTACTTGCGTAAGTTCAGACAAGAGGAATGCTTGGCCTGGCTGTCGAAAATAAGGAGATGAATCGACCACCACGGAAGCCATTGACACAAAGGAAACATCAAACCATCGCACATTCGTTGCAGTAAAAGGCTGCAACGGCCAAGTGCAAGGAGGTAGCCCGATGAATCCTAACGAAACAGCCCCCAGTCGCCTCGTCGTCCTCTGGACAAATGGGGATAAGGATGTCGCCGAAAAAATGGCCTTACTGTACACGCTCAATTCAAAATTGCGCGGGTGGTGGCCGGAAGTCACCCTGATTGTCTGGGGACCATCGACGAAACTGCTGAGCGAGTCCAAGGATCTGCAGGCATACCTGGCCAAGATCATCGAAGCAGGGGTGAACGTAGAAGCCTGCAAGGTCTGCACAGATATGTACGGCATCAGTGCGCAGTTGGAGGCCCTGGGCGTCGACGTGCGGCTGATGGGGCAGCCGCTCACGGAATACCTGAAAGACGGAAACTGCCGGGTGATAACGGTCTAACAGCGCCGGATCATTTACTGGCCCACGTTCATCATGAAGCGACCCTTTTACATGGAAATACATCACCGGTAAATCAAGGAACCGGCGACTGTCAGTAATTGCTGCCAGTTGCCGGTTCCTTTTTCACCCCTTCAATTCCACCACAGTCACTCCGACGCCGCCTTCCCCGTGTTCGCCGCTGCGGAAGGACTTGACATAGCGGTGTTTTTGCAGGTAAGACCGGATGGCCGCCCGCAAGGCGCCCGTACCTTTGCCATGGATCAGGTTGACCGAGTCTAACCCCGCCAGGTAGGCGTCGTCGAGGTATTTTTCCACGAGTTCGATGGCCTCGTCCGCCGTCGTCCCCCGGAAGTCCAACTCCCGCGACATCTCCCTAGCCTTGCCGCGGGCCATGGCCGCGTATTCCGTCTGGCCGATCTTGGGTTTATCCTCTTTCGTCCCCTGCAGTTCGGCGAGCTTGACGTTCAGTTTCAAGATCCCCGCCTGGATCTGCAACTCCCCTTGCGGGTTCGGGAGCGTGAGAACGGTGCCCTTCTGGTTGAGGCGCGGCACGAAGACAGTCTGCCCCACCTTCACCGATTTCAACGCCATCGGTCCGGCGACGCCCTCCCGGGGCTCCCGTTCCTCGCCCAGTTTGTTCTGGATCTCCCGGAGGCGCTGGCGCTCGCTCTCGGCGCGGGCCATCTCCTCTTTCACAGGCGCCCGGTTCATGACCTCCCGGAGGGAGCGCACGATCTGGTCGCTCTCCTCCCTGGCCTTGCGGACGATCGCATAGGCTTCTTCACGGGCTTTTTCCAGGATGGCCGCCTCTTTTTCCCGAAAGGCCTGCTCCCGCTGTTCCAGTTTGCGCCGAAGCTCCTCCGCTTCGCGGCGCAGCCGCTCAGCCTCCTCCCGCTCCCGTTCCGCTGTAACCTGATTGGCCTCCAGGTGTTCGATCAGGTCGGCCACGTCCCGCTCCTCCTGGCTGAGGAGGGAACGGGAGCGCTTGACCACATCTTCGCGCAGGCCGAGACGCAGGGATATCTCAAAGGCGTTCGAGCGGCCCGGCCGGCCGATGAGCAACCGGTAGGTGGGACGCAGGGTCTCCACATCAAACTCGACGCTGGCGTTCTCGACACGGTTATGGCTGTAGGCAAAGGCCTTCAGTTCACTGTAATGGGTGGTGGCGATTGTCTTTGCCCCCCGCGCTAGCAGGTGCTCCATGATCGCCTGAGCCAGGGCAGCCCCCTCCGTCGGATCCGTCCCTGCGCCCAGTTCATCGAGGAGGACGAGGCTTGACGGGCCGACCTCTTGTAGGATCCCGACGATGTTGGTCATGTGGGAGGAGAAGGTGCTCAGCGATTGTTCGATCGACTGCTCGTCACCGATGTCGACAAAGATATGTTCGAAGAGTGACAGTTCTGTGTCCGCCTCTGCCGGCACGTGCAGGCCTGACTGGGCCATCAGCGTCAGGAGGCCGACCGTCTTCAGGGTGACCGTCTTGCCGCCGGTGTTCGGCCCGGTGATGACCAGCGTGTCGAAAGCATGTCCCAACTCGATGGTGACGGGAACTACTTTCCCAGCGATGAGGGGGTGGCGGCCCAGCCGGATCTTCAGTTTCCCCTGTGTGTTGACAGCCGGCTCGCCGGCGTCCATTTTCGCCGAGAGCTTGCCCTTGGCGAAAATGAAGTCAAGCCGCGCCAGCACCTCCAGGCTGACGCCGATATCCTCGGCGTCTCTGGCGACGAGCAGGGACAGATCGCGCAGGATGCGGACGATCTCTGTCCGCTCCGCCGCCTGGTTGCGCTTCAGTTCATTGTTCAGTTCCACCACGGCCATGGGCTCAATAAAAACGGTCGCCCCAGACGCCGATTGATCGTGGATCAGGCCGGGGATTTGGCTGCGGTATTCTGACCGGACAGGCACGACGTAGCGGTCGCCCCGGACAGTGACGAGGGCGTCCTGCAGGTACTTCTGGGTGTCGGGGTTGCGGATCAGGGCGTCTAACTTCTCGCGGACGCGGTTTTGAATGGTCTTCATGGTCCGGCGGATTTTGAGCAGTTCCGGCGAGGCATCATCAGCTACCTCGCCCTCGCCGACGATGCAGCGATCAATTTCTGTCTCTGCTTCCCGGTACACACCCAGACCCTCGGCCAGGGCCGTCAGGATAGGGGCGCTTTTTTTGTCGTCGCCTTTTTTCTCGTCGCCGAGCAGGAAGACGCGGACCTGGCGGGAGATGCGCAGCGCTGACGCCACCTGCTGTAACTCCGATGCCTCCAGGATGCCGCCGACAGCGGTTTTGCGGAGGTAGGGACGGATATCGTGAAAGGCAGCCAGAGGGATATTGGGACGGAGGCGTAGGACTTCCTTCGCCTCTGTCGTCTCGCTGAGTCCCTCCTGAACCTGCCAGAGCTTCCCTTTGGGCCGGAGCGCCAGGGCCATCTCTTTTCCCATCTCGGAGACACAGTGATGGGCCAGGCGTTCCAGGATGCGGTCGTATTCCAGTTTGCGCAGGGTGCGTTCGTTCAAGTTGATCTCCCTTTCCGTTTGTGGGGGCTTAGACTGCCGGTAACCTGTAGGTACCCTAACCTCTGGGCTTTTCTGCATGTGAACCGTGGCGCGCTATTCCGCTTCGCGACCTACGCTCATCACGCCGCTCCGCCCAAAACGCTCACTCCGCCAATACGCCCCAGTTCTCACTTGGCGCTCCGTAAGACCTGATGATTAAGGCCTAACACTTAAAAGCTGCCACTTAGAAACCTTGCACAAAAGGCCTTGCGTTTCTACTCAAATCCGCTTTCCACCCCAGGAGAACTTCTGCTTCCTACTCAACCCCTCGAAACATATGTCCCTTCGTGTACCCCGCCGGATGAACCTGCTCTAGTTCGGCGCGCCATTCTCTGACGCGGCCTTTGTCCCACCGTCCGGTAGCGGCAGCCTGGATGGCTTTCCGATAAATCGGAAGCACGGACTTCAACCAGCCGGCGTTCTCGGTGCGCCCTTCAACGCGCAGCCGTTTAAAACCGAGGGAAAGCAGATCGGGGAGGTTCTCCAGCAGGGAGAGGTCTTTGGGGTTCATCACATGCATTCGACAGAAGGCGTCCGTATAGAGGGGGAACCGGAAGTTTAACCGGTCTTGCAGGTACAGTTCCCGGTGACGGCGGCAGGCGTTGTCACAGGGCTTATCCAACGTCCGTCCCCCGAGCAGCGCGCCGGTGGCGCAGTATTCGCTCACCATCATCGGCAGGGATCCGTGGACGACAATTTCGGCCTGAGACGGGTGGACGCTGGCGCGGGTCAGGCCATGCCGGGACAGCGCCTTCAGTTGCGCCAGGGAGAGTTCCGGACTGACGGTACATTCGGCAACCCCCAATTCTGCAAGAAATTGCGCCGCCTGGCCGTTAAACACCCACAAGGGAAAATCGGCGCGCACCTTCACGCCTTCCAGTTCCCGGAGCCCTTCCAAAAAGCCCAGGTTGGCGATGAGAAACTGCCTCGCCCCTGCCTCATGCCAGCGCCGGATGCTGTCCGCAACATTCGAACGCTGTTCGGGCCGGAACAGGCGCGGCAAAGCGATGGCGGTAGAAACCCCCGCCTCGCGGCAAAGCTTCAACGCCGCCGCTTCATCGCCGGAGCGGAAGGGTTCCCCGTGGCGGTAACCCTCCACGCTCAACAGCACCTCATCGATTCCGGCGGACAATGCTGTTTTCAATGCAGTCATACCTTCGACGGCAGCGACGAGCAAGGGCGTTGCATGACGCTTCGCCGCAAAATCGCTCCGGCCGGCAGACCGACCAGCGAGCCCCAATTCCCCGAGAGCCTGCCGCCAGCGGGCCTCATCGATGGGCGGTCTCTGCATCCCGGCGCTCCGCAGTGACTCCAGTTCCTCAATCGCCTGACGGCGGGCTTCATTCAGTTGACTCAAGGGAATCATGGCCTTGCCGTCGCCTTCGATTGTCAACCCGTCGAGGCGAAAGGGCGTGTTACCGAGGCGGCCCAACTGCTCTTGCAGCACCGCTTCCGTCAGCGGCCGCTTCACCGCCTCCTGGGCCGGCTCGGCGCTGCTTCCCCGTCCGCTGCGACCCTCGGCGTCCCGGAATTCGACCGTTACCGGTTCACCTACATAGGCGCGCACATGAGCCGTAAGGGGAAATCGGCGCTCATCGCCCGGTCGCTGGTAGGATTCGCGGGCGCGCGCCTCCAGCGCCTCATCATGGATCTTGAAAATCCGATCGCCAGGGCGCAGGTTCCCACGCCACTCGACAAAGGCCTCCTCGCCCGGCAACGCTTGTTCTTGCGTCTCGCCAGCTACCCAGAGCCGCTGCACCTTCACGGCTGTCCGGCCGCCACGGGTCACCCATGCCTCGATCTCATCGCCGACGCCAAGGGGTTCTTCAAGATCGATCGAGACCTGGCCCCGACGCGAATCAGCAGATGTCACGCGCCCCAGAAAGAGCCCCCGGTTGTTGGGCCGCTTGTAACTCATCAGTTCCCTGCCAGGGTTCCCCCGCAGGTAGGCGGCGGAAAAATCACGGTTGAAGATCTGCCGCAGCGCCCGCTCCGCGTCAGCCGCCTGCCCCGGCAACGCCTCCCGATCAGGGGCCAGGCGATCCAGCGCCTCCCGGTACTGACGAACAGCGGTCGCCACATACTCCGGCCGTTTCATGCGCCCTTCGATCTTCAGGGAACGGACGCCCGCCTGGACCAGTTCGGGAAGGAGATCCAAGGTCATGATGTCGCGAGGGCTCAACAGATGCTGCCCCACTTTTTGCCGGTCTACCAGTTCCCGCCCTGCGTCATCGACGAGGCCGTAGCCGAGACGGCAGGGCTGGGCGCAACGGCCGCGATTGCCGCTGCGGCCGCCGATCAAGCTGGACATGAGGCACTGCCCGGAGTAGCCGATACAAAGCGCCCCATGGACAAAGACCTCCACCTCGGCGCCCGATTCCTTTGCCACCTGCGCGATGTCGTCCAAGGTCAGTTCCCGCGCCAGGACGACGCGGTTCACCCCTTGCGCCGCCAGGAGGCGCGCCCCTTCCACATTGCTGGTCGTCATCTGTGTGCTGGCGTGAATCTCCCAATCAGGCAGCAGGCGGCGGATCACGCGAAGGGCGCCCATGTCCTGGACGATGACGGCGTCAACGCCGGCTTCATAGAGATCCCCGATATACTCCGGCAACGCATCAAGCTCTTCATCGTCGAGCAGGGTGTTGACGGTCACATAGATGCGCACATTCCTCCGGTGGCTGTAGGCGACCGCCTCTCGAAGTTCTTCCATGTCAAAATTTGACGCATACTGGCGAGCGCCAAAACGCTTGCCGCCCAGATATACGGCATCGGCGCCGTTTTCCACGGCAGCCCGCAATGCCTCCATCGAGCCGGCCGGCGCTAATAACTCAGGTAACTGTTTCAACAGGCAACCTCCACATCATTTCTCTTCCTTCTAGTATAACCTGTTAGAACAGGAATGGGGGATAAAAAGGTTCCCTTCGCTGGTAAAAGGGAAAACATCGCCGGTTATCCTGACGCTCCTCGGTCTATTTTTCATTTTGCTATATTTTTGATACATGTTAGAGGATTTCCTAATGTAGAAAAAGAATAAAGGATCATGCCGGTTGTCTCGAAAATAAAGACGATGCTTTGGTCAATGGCAGCAACGGGACGATTGTCACTAAAAGAAGATGCAGTACTCAAAGGAAGTGACTTCCTTGGATTTTTTAAGAAATCCCGAGGCGATATTAAGGAATCTGAAACAGGCGGTCATCGTCTGTGATCAGAACAGGTTCATTCAATTCGTAAATCCCGCTGCTGAGCAACTGACAGGCAAGAAGGCCTCCGAACTTTACGGCGAAGATTTTTCTGCGCTTTTTAATGTTGAACAATTCGATTTTAACCAGTCTATCGAAAATAATAACGAAAAACACCAGTGCCAATTCACTGACGTATATGGAGAAATTAAAAATATATATTACACCCTATCTCCCCTATATGGCGACAGCACAGAACTGACAGGGTTCATTGTTGAAGCGGAAGACCATACAATGGTAGAACAAAGAAATAACTACTTAAAAGAGGTCGAGGAACGTTATCATCAGTTTTTTGAAAACAATCTTGCCACGAATTTGATCATTGATCCGCAAACCGGGCGTATCATCGACGCCAATGCTGCGGCATGCACCTTTTACGGGTATCCGATGAGCGAACTTCGCGATAAGACCATATACGATTTGAACATATTAACAAAAGATGAGATCAACCAAGAAATGGCGCGGGCGAAAACACGGAATGTGAATATATTTCATTTCAAACACCGCATCGCTTCCGGCGAAATCAGAGACATCCATGTATATGCTTCCCCCATTAAAATCCAAGAACGCTGCCTGTTATACTCCATCATTTTTGATGTAACCAATTGGAAACGCGCCGAAGAAGCCTTCCAGGCAAATGAACAACGCTATCTACAACTGCTCAATGCTATGGATGATATAATCGTTTCGATGGATCCGACAGGTATGGCCACGGGGGTTTACGGTCGTTGGCTGAAAAAAATCAGCCTTCAACCATCACAGATTATAGGCAAACATCGTCGCGACACTGTGGGAGAAGCCTGTGATGATATTCATCAGGAGTCGATCCGGCAATGTTTGAGCGGAAAAACGCCCGTCTATGAGTGGTCCATGACAGACCAATACGGGCTTCGACACTACCACACCTCACTCTCCCCCGTTTATGACGAACATGGCAATGTGCAAGAGATCATCGCTGTTGGACGGGATATCACCCGGCTCAAAGAGTTGGAACAGACACTGCGGTTCAATGAAAACCGCTTTCGCGACGTGATCAACGCCTTTGACGAATACGTCTGGGAAATCAACTGTCATGGCGAATACACCTTTCTTTCCGAGCGCACCTTCGACATTTTAGGCATCCCGGTGGCTGAACTGATTGGACAAAAGATCGACCGGGATATCATCCCTGAAGATCTGGAAAACAGCAGGGAAGCATTTGCAAAGGCTTTTCAAAATAAAGAACCGATTCGCAATCTCATCTACCGCAAGTTGACCCCCGGCGGGCGTTTGGTTTGGTTGAGTTCCAACGGCAACCCCATTTTTGACGAGCAAAACGCCGTCGTTGGGTATCGGGGAGCTACGTTAGACATCACCGAACAAAAGAAAGCCGAAACGGCCTTGCGTGACAGTGAAAGAAACCTTCGCTCGATCATCACCGCTATGGCCGAAGGAATGGTTGTGCAAAACCGGGAAGGCGCAATCATCAAATCAAACCGGAGGGCCGAGCAGATCTTAGGGTTAACCTCTGCGCAGATGCAAGGCCGCACATCGATGGATCCTCGCTGGGGAACCATCCACGAGGACGGCACTCCCTTTTATGGAGAAGCTCACCCTGCCATGGTGACGCTGCGAACCGGGTTGCCCTGCCATAATGTCATCATGGGCATACATAAGCCGAGCGGCGAACTGACATGGATACGGATCAACTCGGAGCCGTTGCTCCACCAGGGGTCAGATGAGCCCTATGCGGCGGTCATCACCTTTTCCGATATTACGGAACAACGGAAAGTGGAAGAGGAATTACGATTTACCCAACATCAGCTAAAAAACATATTTGACAGCCTCGATCTTGTTTTCTGGTCGATAGACGCCATTTCCTATAAAGTCCTGCACATCTCGCCGGCTTGCCAAAAAATTTACGGGTATCCGCCGGAAGCCTTTATGGAAAACCCCGGTCTTTGGTTTCAATGCATCCACCCAGATGATATCCAGAACGGTGTCATCGCGAATCAGGATGTCTTGAGCGGAAAACAGGTCTATACGGAAAATCGCATCATCCGGAAAGACGGGGAGGTTCGTTGGATCAGTGTCCATATGATCCCTCTATGCAACAGCATGGGCAAGGTCATCCGTCTGAACGGACTGATCATGGATATCACTGACAAAAAACGTACGGAAGAAGAACTCCAGTTGGCAAAAGAGAGAGCCGAAGAAGCCAACCGGGCCAAAAGCGCTTTTCTGGCGATGATGAGCCACGAGATCCGCACGCCCATGAACGGCATCTTGGGCATGAATAATTTGATGTTGGGCACTTCACTTACCCGGGAGCAAAGCGAATACGCCGAATCTATCAAGGAATCCGCCGAGGTATTGCTGAATGTGATCAATGATATCTTAGACTATTCCAAGGTGGAAGCCGGAAACCTCGAACTCGAAGCGATTGATTTCGACTTGAATGTCACAATTCAAAGCGTTGCGAAACTCTTTATGAATAAAGCAATAGAAAAAAGCCTATCTTTATCCGTATCCGTATCATCGCAAATCAATAGAGTCTTAAAAGGAGATCCAACGCGCATACGCCAGATACTGTTCAACCTGGTTGGAAACGCAATGAAATTCACAGAATCCGGTCAGGTTTCGCTCAGCGCCGCAGTGAAATCGAAAGATAGACACATCATGAAGATCTATTTCGAAGTGACCGACACAGGGATTGGCATTGAAAAAGGTCTATTGCGCTACCTATTCTCCCCCTTTGTTCAGGCAGACACCTCGACAACACGCATGTTTGGCGGCACCGGGCTTGGCTTGGCCATATCAAAGCGGCTTGTGGAACTCATGGGAGGAGAGATCGGCGTAACAAGTGAAGTCGGGAAAGGGTCGACCTTCTGGTTCTCGCTTCCTTTTCTGATCTCTGATTCCCTCCAGGCGGAGAGCGCCGGTCCGATGAGTAGAACCGTAGAAACAAGTGAAAATAAGGATCTCCATTGGCAAAGAACGCGACCGATCCTGCTGGTGGAAGATAATAAAGTGAACCAGAAGTTGGCCCTGGCGCTGCTGAACAAAATCGGTCTATCGGTCGATGTAGCAAATAACGGTATGGAAGCGATCCAGGCGGTCACGGAAAAGGCGTACGATCTCATCTTTATGGATTGCCAAATGCCCGAGTTGGATGGCTTTGAGACGACCCAGATCATCCGCGAATGGGAACAGACGACCAAACAGCATATCCCGATCATCGCCATGACGGCCATGGCCATGCAGGGTGACCGGGAGAAGTGCCTTCACGCAGGGATGGACGATTATATCAGCAAGCCGATCATGCTGGAACAACTGATCGCCCTTCTGGAGCGCTGGCTGCCGCTGACAGATTTTGATGCCTCCTATCCGGCGATTTCCCCAAAAAAACCTTCCGCCGGTACGGCAACCCCTGCAAGTGATGGTGCTTCCGTCATCGACATGACGGTGTTGCAAGACATCCTCGACCTGGACGATGACGAGAAACAACTGCTTTTGGAATCGCTGATCGCCACCTACATGGAAGAATCCGCGAGATTATTTGAAGCCCTCAGAGCCGCCGTCCAATCGCTCGACACGAATGGCGTTGAAAAGATTGCCCATGCCTTAAAATCCAGCAGCGCCAGTATCGGGGCCGTCCACTTTTCCAAGTTGTGCGCACAAATGGAACAACTGGGTCATCAAAGACAACAGAGCGAACACATGGAGCGAATCCTTTCCTGGATGGATGACGAATATGGCGAGGTGATGTCGGCTTTGCATCACCTGCTGACGGATCCTTCCCTGTTGAGTTCATAACAAAACGGTCATGGCCCGCCGGTTCGCAGGTCGATGATTGTATGTTTTTCATAATAAGAGAAGCGATCCTCCGCTGTGGGGGACCGCTTTTTTAAAAAAATATAAAGAAACACCCAATAACAATTACTGTTATTATTGTAATCAGGTTTATTCTCGATTATAATTGTCTTTGCAAAGCACAAGATTCAGAATTCTCCTCCGAAAACAAGGAATCCCGACATCATCGCCGCGCAAAAAGAGATGAAAAGGAGGTTGTCTGGATGGACGTGGTTCTGTTATCGCGGATCCAATTCGCCGTCACGGCGGGGTTTCACTTCATCTTCCCCCCCCTGACCATCGGCCTGGCCTGGCTCATCGTCCTCATGCAGACCCGCTACCTGCAAACGGGAGAGGAACTGTACCAGAAGATGTCCCGCTTCTGGCTCAAGATCTTCGCCATCAGCTTCGTCGTCGGCGTGGCCACCGGCATCACCATGGAGTTTCAGTTCGGCACCAACTGGTCTGAGTACTCCCGCTTCGTGGGAGACATCTTCGGCGGTCCCCTGGCAGCGGAAGCCATCTTTGCCTTCTTTCTTGAATCGGCCTTCATGGGCGTCCTGATCTGGGGCGCCGACCGTGTCTCCAAAAAAGTCTACTGGTTCTCCTCCCTGATGGTCGCTGTCGGCTCCACCCTTTCAGCGCTCTGGATCATCATCGCTAACTCGTGGCAGCAGACGCCGGCCGGGTACCACATCGTCAACGGCCGCGCCGAACTGATCGACTTCAAGGCTGCCCTGTTGAACGCCTCTACGGTCCCCCGCTATCTGCACACCGTCGACGGCGCATTGGTCACGGGCGCCTTTTTCGTCATGGGCATCTCCGCCTGGTACCTGCTGCGCCGACGGGAAGTCGCCTTCGCCAAAAAGTCGATGAAATACGCCCTCTTCCTAGCCCTTGTTGCGTCGCTGGCCCAGATCCCCATCGGGCACATGCACGCCGTTCAGGTCGCCCAAACCCAACCGGAAAAACTGGCCGCCATCGAAGGCCTCTTTGAAACGGAAAAGGGAGCCCCTCTGCTCCTCTTCGGCATCCCCGATGAGAAAGCCGGCGTGACCCACTTCAAGATCGGCATCCCCAAGGCGCTCAGCCTGCTGGCCACCGACGACCCCAACGGGGAAGTCAAAGGCCTAAACGCCTTCCCGAAAGAGGAACGCCCCCCCGTCTTCCTACCCTTCGTCACCTTCCACCTGATGGTGGCCCTGGGAACCTTGTTCATCCTCTTCTCCATCTGGGGCATCTGGCTCATGCGCAAAGGGACGCTGCAGGACAACCGCCTGTTCCTCAAGCTGGCCCTCTGGTCGATCCCGCTCCCCTTCATCGCCAACGAGGTCGGCTGGATCGCCGCAGAGGTGGGCCGCCAGCCCTGGATCGTCTACAAGCTCCTGCTGACAGTGGACGGCATCTCCTACACCGTGCCGGCCTGGCAGATCCTCGCCTCGATCATCCTCTTCGTCCTCATCTACAGCCTTCTCTTTGTCGTCTGGTTCTACCTGTTGCGCAAAAAACTGGAGGCCGGTCCTGAGGCATTCGATACAGGCAAAGGCGTTGCCAAGTCTGGAACGGGGGTGGGCCTATGATGGAACTGCAGATCACCTGGTTTGTGCTGGTCGGCGTGCTCTTGCTCGGTTACGCCCTTTTGGACGGCTTCGATTTAGGCGTCGGCAGCCTCTATCTGCTGACGAAGGACCCCGATGAACGCAAACGCATGCTCTATTCCATCGGCCCCTACTGGGACAGCAACCAGGTCTGGCTGCTCACCGGCGGTGGCGCCATCTTTGCCGCCTTCCCCATGGTCTATGCCACCGTGTTCAGCGGTTTTTACCTGGCCCTGATGCTCGTGCTCTTCGCCCTCATCTTCCGGGCCGTCTCCATCGAGTTCCAACACCAGTTGGACAGCCCCGGCTGGCGCAAGTGGTGGGATCTCGGATTCGGCTTCGGCAGCCTGCTGCCGTCCATCCTCTACGGTGTGGCCGTCGGCAACATCCTGCGGGGCATCCCCCTTGACGCCAAGGGCGGCTACCTGGGCGACTTCCTGGGCCTGCTCAATCCCTACTCGCTCGTCATGGGCCTCGTCAGCCTCTCTCTCTTCGCCATGCACGGCGCCGCCTTCATCATCTCCCAGAGCGATGGCGCCCTCCAGCAAAAAGCCCGCCGCTGGGCTCGCGCAGCTTGGCTGGCCTTGATCCCCCTCTTTCTCACCGGCACGGCCTGGAGCTACCTTGGAACGCCGCGGCTCTTCAGCAACTACTTCGACGTACCTCTGCTCTGGGTGCTCCCCCTGATCGCCTTGATCGGTCTCGCCTCCTTTCCGGCGGCCCTGAAAGGCGGGAGCGCCTATGGGCCTTTGGGCGCATCAGCCCTGACCATCTTCGGCCTGCTGACGACGATGGCGGCGAGCCTCTTCCCTTATATCGTCCCGGCCTCCAACAACCTGGCCAACAGCCTCACCGTCTTCAACGCCTCCTCGTCGGAGCGGACGTTGATGATCATGCTGATCCTGGCGCTGATTGGCTTGCCGCTCGTGCTGACCTATACGGCGTATATTTACCGGACCTTCATCCGTTCAACGCGAGTAATGACGACAGGAAACAAGCACAGCATGAAAACCTGATAGAACAACAAAAAGACGCCCCTCGGACCTACTTGGTTCGAGGGGCGTCTTCCGTTTATCGCGATTTTATTGGCTTCTGCTTACCCGAACAAATCCCGCGCAAGGCACGATCTCCACGCCGCGCTTTTCCAGTTCATCGAGCAGCAGGTTCATCCCCAGCGAGTCGCTGGCCATGTGGCCGGCGATGACGACGTTGATGTGGTTCTTTTCTGCTTCCTTGCGGTGTTTTTCGCCCATGTGCATCCCGACGATGGTGCCGACGCCGGCCTGGACGAGCTTGGCGTAGGCGTCCTCCGAGCCGGAGGTGCCGCCGGTCATGTCGACCATCACCTTGCCACAGCGGCCTTCCTTGCGTCCCGTAAAGAGGGTGGGACCAGAGCCGGCGCGTGCCGCCTCCTTGTATTCGGGAATCTCCTTGAGCAGGGTGAGGATGTCGCCGACGGTGGAGGGCTTTTTCTCCTCGATCCGCTTTTCCAAAAAGGTCTGCACCTGGTTGTCGGCCGGCGTATGGACACACATCAGGGAGAGGTCCATGAGACGGGCGGCATCGACAGCGCGGTTGTGGTTCATGGGGGCAAGGCCGCGCTTGACTTCGCCGATCCGGCTGGCCAGTATCCCCTCGGCCACGTTGATCGGCACGCCCACTTTCGCCAGCAGGTCTTCCTGCATATGCATCACATCGTGCAAGGCTGAGAGGGCTTTGCCTTCGGGGTGGTGGGCGATGAGCAGGTCGATGGGCTTCCCTTTCTCGCCGAGCCGGTCCGCCAGCAGCACCTCGCCGACCTCCATGTCGATGCCGACGAGCACCCGCTTGACCTCACGCTCCGGATCGCCCACGAGGAGCCGCGTGTCGCTGTAGGGGTTGGTCAGCGATTCCTGGTCATAGTTCGCCTTCTCTTCTTCCTTCAGTTCGCCGAACTGCTGCTTCCGCCGGGCCAGTTGGCGGTCCACGTCTTCCCGCCCCCGGGGATCGGCGTCGATCCCCATGGCGACAAAGAGTTCATAAATCTCGCGCGCTTTCATATCCTCATCCTCCTGTATCTATTTCGGATACCCCTACCCTTTCGGCCTGGCTAAAATCTTTTTGACCTCCGCCAGGGGCTTCGTGTTCAGGATATCGTCCTTCTCCAAACCGGCCCGCCGGGCGTTGGCGACGCCGTAGGCCATCTCACTCAAACGGGCGCGGTCGTGGGCGTCCGTATTGATGGCGATCATGACGCCCCGCTCCTTGGCGAGGCGGGCATGAGGCGCCGACAGATCGAGCCGGTCTGGTGATGAGTTGATCTCCAGGATCGTCCCGGTCTTTGCCGCCAGATCCAGGAGCCAGTCGATGTCCACGTCATAGGGTTCCCGTGTGCCGATCAGCCGGCCTGTGGGATGGCCGATGATGTCCACATGGGGATTTTTCAGGGCTGCCTCCAGCCGGGTATGAACCTTGTGCCGCTCCTGACGCAAGCCCGTGTGCACAGAGGCAATGACCACGTCCATCTCTCTCAGTATGTCATCGGCGTAATCGAGGCGGCCGTCGCCGAGGATATCCATCTCGATCCCGGAAAAGAGGGTAAAGTCCTTCTCGCGCGCGGCCAGTTGGCGGATGGTCCGATGCTGTTCCCGCAGCTTCGATTCCGAAAGCCCCCTGGCGACCGCCAGGGACTGGGAATGATCGGTGATGGCCATGTAGGCGTAACCCCGGCTCCGGCCGGCCGAGACCATCTCCTCCAGTGAGGATACGCCGTCGCTCCAGTTGGTATGAATATGAAAGTCGCCGAGGATGTCACCCAACTCCACCAAATCGGGGAGTTCTCCCGCTTCGGCCTGGGCAACCTCCTTCCCCGTTTCCCGCAGTTCCGGAGGGATCCAAGGAAGATGGAGCTTCTCGTAAAAGACCTCCTCCGCCTCCTGGGTGGAGATGAACCGGCGCCAGTCGCCCTCATCGGATTCTGCCGCAGCCCGGCATTCAGTAGAAGACCCCTGCTGCCCTCCGGCCACACCGTTCGACGCTTTGGCCGGACGGGCGCCCCGGCTTTGCAAGGCCGCCCAGTGCTGCGCCGTTCCCGTCGTTTCGACCCACCGGGCGATAAAATCGGACTCGCCGGTGACTTCGATGCGAACCGGCAGGCCGAACGCGAAGGCGAAGCGGACGAATGTTTCATCTTCAGCGAGTTGTTTCGCCGCCATCGGGTGTTTTTTCACCAAATCCAGGATTGCCGCCGGTTCTTGCGACGCCGCCAGCAGGTGGATCTCTTCGACCATCTCCTGGCTGCGGCGCAGGTCGCCGGTGATCTCGGCGCGGCTCACCTCGGGGAGATTTTGTAGGAATCGGAGCAACTCCTCGGCCAGCGGACGGGCCACACCCAGTCCGAATTTTCCCGACCGCCGCCGCAACAACTCGACGCCGCGAATCACCGCCAGTTCCGTTTTGGCGGCGATGCCCGGCAACAGCCGCAACCGGTGTTTGCGGGCCCCCTCTTCCAGTTCCTCCAGCGTCGTATACCCTTCGGCAAAAAAGGTGCGCACCGCCCGCAGCCCGATGCCAGGCAGTTGCAGCATGTCAAGGACACCGGGAGGAACCTTTTCGCGCAGTCGCTGCAATTGGCGGCTCTCACCCGCTTGCAGCAACTCCTCGATCTCTGCGCAAAGCCCCTTGCCGATGCCGTCGATCTTCGCCAGTTGTCCACGGACGGATAGGACAGAGACAGGAGTTTCCAGCCCCTCGATGACCATGGCGCCCTTGCGGATGGCTCTCACCTTGAAGGGGTTTTCCCCCAGAATCTCCAACAGGTTGGCCATCTCGGCGAGGGCCCAGGCGATTTCCTGGTTATGCACGGCTTTTCCCTCCTTCCGGCTATTGTGCCCAGGCGGCAAGGAAAAAAGCGCCGGACCCCGGCGCTCATCATTTCGATGGTTCTCATTTGGGGGAACTGGAATCCTCCAGGAGTTTGATCAGATCGTCATAGTCCTCCTGCAGCTTCGCCAGGTCATGGGCGAAGTGCAGCGCCGCCATCACGGCCACCTTAGAGACGGACAGGTGGGGCCCTTTGCGGCTGATCTCTGACATCCGCTCGTCGACGGTGGCGGCCAGTTGTCTCATCTGTTGCGACGTCAAGGGACTCCGAATCGTATAGGGTTCTCCGTAAATGTGTACGGTCGTCTTGTGGACTTCTTCAGGCACAGATAGTTCCCCCTCGACAACGACAGCGCTCGACGAATCCTCCAACAAATCCTTCTGCAACGAATCCTTCGACGAATCCTAACTCAGTATGACTCATTCGCGTAAACAATCTCTTTCTAGGTGAGGAATTGATTCCCTCTTCGCTGCCGCTGTCGAAAAAACCTGCTTCCTTCCTTCCGCCACACGGATTATTTACCGGAATCGAGCGCCCAGGCGTTCGGCGAGGGCGGCTTTGATCGACTCGTGGCGGCTGTTCACCTCGTCGTCGGTGAGGGTGCGATCGGGCGCCTGATAGCGGAGGGTATAGGCGAGGCTGCGGTAACCCTGAGCGATCTGATTGCCCTGGTAGACATCAAAGAGGCGCCACCGTTCCAGGATTTCTCCGCCTTTCTCGGCGATGACCGCTTCCACCTGACCGGCCGGAACATCAAGGGGGAGAACCATGGCCATGTCGCGGTCTGTGGAAGGATAACGGGGCAGCGGTGTATAGTCGCCTTTCGCCCGGGCGAGCAGGATCAGCGCCGACAGGTCCAGTTCCATGACGACAGGCCGTCCGGCAAGGTCATAAGCCTCCCTCACATCCGGATGGACCTCGCCGAGGACGCCCAGATGGATCTCCACGCCCTCCCGTTCCACGGTCAGCCGGGCCGAGCGTCCGGGATGGAGGTAGGGAACCTCCCTTTCCCGTTGCCAGGCCACATCATCGATCTTCAGTGTCGCCAGCAGTTTCTCGGCGATCCCTTTCAGGTAATAGAAATCGAGGGCTTTCGGCTTGCCGCTCCAGTGGATCGACGCCTCGCCCATCACCAAAGCGGAAACCTTCCAAGGCTCATCAGGCAATTCCTTTAAGGGCAACGCCCGCGGCAAGAAGGTGGATCCGACCTCGAAGATGGCCAGATCGGCGATGCGGCGGCTGGCGTTGCGGGCAGCCACCTCCAACAAGCCCGGCAGGATCGTCGGGCGGAGAACGCCCTGTTCCTCACTCAATGGGTTTTGCAGCGGCACAACCTGGCGCATTGGGTCTTCCGCCGGCAGTCCGAGCCGATCCAGATGGCGCGGGTTGATGAAGGAGAAGGTGACCACTTCGCGGAGTCCGGCGCCGACGAGTGTGTCGGCGATGCGTTCGCGCACCGTCTGGGGCCAGGTGCGCTGGCCCACGGTCGTCTCTCCTTTCGGCAGGGTCGTCGGGATGCGGTCATAGCCGTAGAGGCGCGCCACCTCTTCCGCCAGGTCATGCTCCCCTTGCAGGTCGGGCCGGTAGGTCGGCGCGATCAGAATCCCTGAACGCTTCTCGCCTTCACCGGCGTCGCCGATCCATTTGACAGGGAACTGGAGCCGTTGGAAGATAGCATCCATGTCGTCGCCGGTCAATGTAGTGCCCAAAAGGGCGTTGATTCGATCGACGGAAAAGGGGATCTCTAAGGGAGCGACCTTCCGGAGGTAATTATCGACATGGCCGGGAACCACATCGGCCACATTCAGGTCAGCCACCAGTTGAGCGGCCCGGTTCATGGCCAGGGTCACCGTGTCGATGTTGACGCCCTTTTCGAAGCGCTGGGACGCCTCGGAACGCAAACCGAGCTGGCGGGCGGTGCGGCGGATGTTGGCCGGGTGAAAATGGGCCGCTTCGAGCAGGACGGTCGTTGTGCCGGCGGAGATCTCGCTGTTCAGCCCGCCCATGACGCCGGCCAGGCCGACAGCCTTCTCCGGATCGGCGATGACCAGGTTTTCAAGGTTCAATTCCCGTTCCTGCCCGTCCAGGGTGACCAGTTTTTCACCGGCCCGGGCGCGCCGGACGATGATATGGCCGTCCTTGATCGTGCCGTAGTCGAAGGCGTGCAGGGGATGGCCCAGTTCCAGCATGACATAGTTGGTGATGTCGACGATGTTGTTGATGGGGCGCATGCCGGCGGCCTGCAAGCGTCGTTGCATCCATGCCGGCGACGGGCCGGGGCGCAGGTTGGTGAAGAGGCGGGCGGCGTAGCGGCCGCAGAGGTCGCCGTCTTCGATGGTGACCTTCACCCGTTCCTCGGCGCGGCCCTCGGCCTTTTCAGAGACGGTCACCTCGGGCAGGCGCAGGCCGGCGCCGGTGATGGCCGCCACCTCGCGGGCCACGTTGATCACCGCCAAGCAGTCGGCCCGGTTGGGCGTAAGTTCCAGTTCCAGCACGGGGTCGTCAAGGCCGAGGGCGGCAGACGCCGGTTGGCCTGTTGCCGCATCGTCGCTGAGGATGAGGATGCCTTCCCGGTCTTCCGGGGCGATTGTCTTCTCCTCAAGGCCCAGTTCCTCGGCAGAGCAGAGCATACCCGACGACGGGATGCCTCGCAGGACCGACTCTTCGATCTTCACGCCGTTGGGCAGAAGCGCCCCCGGCAATGCGACAGGCACTTTCTGTCCAACGCGGACATTCTGGGCGCCGGTGACGATCGTGCGCGAGCCCTCACCGGTGTCGACGGAGCAGATCCAGAGGCGGTCCGCCTCCGGGTGTTTCGTCATTTCCACGATCTTGCCGACGACGACCTTGTTGAGCCCCTTCTCCCGGCGCAGCACGTTTTCCACGGCGATGCCGGAGCGGGTCATCTTCTCGCCTAGTTCGGCGGCTTCCAGGCCGGCGGTGACGTAGTCGCCGAGCCAGTCTATCGATACGCGCATTCGTTTCCACCTCGTATGGTTTCTTCGATCTTAGCCTGTTCTGTTAAATGAAATCCTCGGTAAGCGGGGGGTGGACAGGCTACGTTCGCTAAGAGCTTCGCGGCGGCTCGCTTCGTTGCTACGCTAGCGCGCCAAACGTCTCGGGTCTTTCTGCATGTCATGGCGCGCTTTAACGCTTCGCAACTGCGCTCGCTTTTTCGCCGCTCCGCTCAAAACGCTCACTGCGCCAGTCCACCCCCAGCTTTTCGGTTGGGGTTGCACCCTAAAAAGGGTTCAATGCTAAAAGGTTCGTTGGAAGGGTCACTATCCAGAAGTGTCAGTTCCTAGAACTGCGCCAGGAACCGCATGTCGTTCTCGTACAAGAGACGCATATCGTCGATGCCGTACTTGAGCATGGCGATCCGTTCGACGCCCATGCCAAAGGCGAAGCCGGTCACTTCCTGGGGGTTGTAGCCGCCGTATTCGAGGACGCGGGGGTGGACCATGCCGGAGCCGAGGATCTCGAGCCAACCGGAGCCCTTGCAGACGCGGCAGCCGCCGCCGCCGCAGATGACGCAGGAGATGTCCACCTCGGCACTCGGTTCGGTGAAGGGGAAGAAGGAGGGACGGAGGCGGATCTCCCGATCTGGGCCGAACATCTGGCGGGCGAAGGTGAGCAGCGTTCCCCTGAGGTCGCCGAAGGTGATCGCCTTGTCGACGACCAGCCCCTCTACCTGGTGGAACATGGGCGAGTGGGTGGCGTCATCGTCGCGGCGGAAGACGCGGCCGGGGCAGATCACCTTGACCGGAAGTTGCGGGCGGATGCGCTCCATCGCCCGGATCTGCACCGGCGACGTGTGAGTGCGCAGCAGGATGTCGGGGGTGATATAAAAGGAATCCTGCATGTCCCGGGCCGGATGGTCCTGGGGCAGGTTGAGGGCTTCGAAGTTGTAGTAGTCCAGTTCCACTTCCGGTCCCTCAGCGATCTCATAACCCATGCCGAGGAAGATCTGCTTGATCTCGTCGATGACCAGTGTGAGGGGGTGTTTGCCGCCGACGGGCTGCACCCGTCCCGGCAGGGTGATGTCGATGGATTCGCCGGAGAGGCGCGCCTGTTTTTCTCTCTCTTTCAGTTCCCGGCTCTTCTCTTCCAACTTGAACTCCAACTCGGCCCGCACCTCGTTGACGAGGGCGCCCATGAGCGGGCGTTCCTCGGCAGGAAGCGCCCCGAGACCGCGCAGGATTCCTGTCAGCACCCCTTTTTTGCCAAGAATGCGGACACGCCAATCCTGAAGCGCTTCCATCGTTTCGACGCCGCGCAGCGCTTCCGCCGCTTCGCGCCGGATCTGATCCAGTTGTTCACGCATCGTCAAGACCTCCTGATTTGCCCGATTCGAAAAGAAAATAAAAAAACTCCCGATCCCCAAGGGGACGGAAGTTGTTTCCGCGGTACCACCCCGCTAGGCTGCCCAAAGGGCAACCCACTCGGCCGACTGATTCGTCGTTCCCCGGTAACGGAGGGAAACCGTCTAGACCTACCCACCTGCGAAGCCGGCGTGTTCTCAGGGAACGCTATCGCCCCTCGATCACCGATCATCTCCCAGGCTTCAGCCCGAAGCTCCCGGGCGAATTTCCTCCACTCCGCTTCAACGTCGCTTCCAGTCCATGGCGACCGTCTCCCTGGCAAGCGGGATGAGGAGTACTTCTCCCGTTCAACGCCCTATCGTTTTATTGCACCAGTAACCGCCGGTAGATCATATACGCTGCAACGGAACCTGTCACTTCGAAGATACGCCAGAAAAAGTCAGCGGAAAACACCGACGACCACAACCTTTCTGCGTTCCAGGGTCCACCAGCTAGGGAAATTATATCATAGCCCCCTAGTCGAAGCAACCGAGCGATGGCGGGCGGCTTCGAAAAGGAGCACGGCGGCGGCGACAGCAGCGTTGAGCGATTCGACAGGCGGCGTTAGGGGGATGCGCACCCGCAGTTGGGCCAGGTCCCCCCAGAAAGGTTGGGGTCCGTGGGCCTCGCTTCCAATGACGATGGCGATGCTTCCCCGAGCCCAGGGCGCCTCAAAATAAGGAACGCCGTCGCGGGCGTCGGCTACGGCGAGGGCGATGTCTCGCTCCCGCAGGGAGACGGCAAGCCCTTCGGCCGAGGGAACCGTCGCCACAGGCAGGCGGAAGAGGGCGCCCATGGTCCCCCGGATCACCTTCGGACCGTAAGGGTCGACCGTTCCCGGCGTGAGCAAGACGCCGGTCACACCAGCCGCCTCGGCGGTGCGGATGATCGTTCCCAGGTTCCCGGGATCCTGTACGCCATCGACGATCAGCAAGAACGGCTCGGGCGCGGCGATGATCGCCTCCCAGTCGGCCGGCGTTAGGTTGGCGACGGCGACGATCCCCTGACTCTGTTCCGTCTCCGTGATCGTTCCCAGCGCGCGATCATCGACCTCCAGGCAGTCGACACCGTTCCCAGCCAACCTGTCGAGCAATCGTCGTCCCCGAGGCTGAGCCGACACGCGGGCCGTATAGAGGCAATAAGCGAGGGAAATGGCTGAGGCGGTTGCCTCTTCAACGAGGCGCACCCCTTCGATCAGGTACTTGCCGGTGACGCCACGCTCCTTTTTGCGGGACAGGGAGCGGGCCTCCTTCACATGCTGGTTGTCCGGAGAGGTGATCATCAAAAGGCCTCCCCTTCAAAGCGGTTCAGGTCATCATTGGAACCGACGGCGACGAGGATGTCGCCTTTTTCGATCAGCGTATCGGCGCCAGGTGACGCCATCACATCGTCGCCCTTGCGGATGGCGATGACGGTGATGCCGTAACGGGCGCGGAGATCGGCCTTGCCGAGTGTCTGTCCGACAAACCGCTCGGGAGAACGAATTTCAACCAGCGAATGGACAGGCGAGAGTTCCAGGTAGTCCATCACCGTCGATGTGACCAGCGCATGGGCCACGCGGACGCCCATATCCCGCTCAGGGTAGACGACCTGGTCGGCGCCCACCTTGGTCAATACCTTGCCATGCAGATCGTTCTGAGCTTTGGCCACCACATGGCGAACACCCATGTCCTTGAGAATGACCGTGACCAGGATGTTCGCTTGCACATCCGAGCCGATGGCGACGATGACGGTGTCGAAGTTGCGGATGCCGAGCTTTTTCAGCGTCTCTTCATCCTCAGCGTCCGCCTGCACGGCATGGGTGACAGAGTCTGCCACCTCGTTGATCCGTTCTTCTGAACTGTCGATGGCCAGCACCTCGTAGCCCATGCGAGAGAGCGTTTTGGCGACACTCGTGCCGAAGCGTCCCAAGCCGATGACGGCAAACAGTTTTTGTGTTTTCACTTTGGCCATGGCTGTCTCCCTACCCCACCATGATTTTTTCTTCCGGGTAACGCAGTTTCGCTAGGACATTGTTGCTGAGCGCGACGGCCAGTGTGAGCGGTCCCAGCCGGCCAACGAACATGGTTAAGGCGATGAGTACCCTGCCGAAGTCGCTCAGGTTCGGTGTGATCCCCATGGTCAGCCCCACCGTGCCGAAGGATGACGTGGCTTCGAAGAGCAACGCCAGAAAATCAGCGTCTTCCGTGATCGTCAGCATCATCGTCACGGTAATGACAAGCAGAACAGCCATCACCGTAATCCCGACGGCCTTGTAGATGGTGTCCGGCGGAATTCTCCGCTCGAAGAAGCCCACATCGATCTTCCCTTTGCGCATGCTCCACACGGCGGCCAGCAGCGCCGCCAATGTGGTTGTTTTGATGCCCCCGCCGGTGGAACCCGGTGAGGCACCGATAAACATGAGGATGATCATGAGAAACTGTGTCGCTGGTTTGAGGTCGGCGATGCCTACGGTGTTGTAACCGGCAGTCCGGGGCGTCACACCCTGGAAGTAGGCGGCCAGCAGTTTGCCGTCCCAGCCCAGGGCGCCGAGCGTCTTCGGGTTGTTGAATTCGAGAAAGAAGACGGCCAGGGCGGCCAAGAGGATGAGCACAACCGTCATCGTCCAGACCAGCTTGGTGTGAAGGCTGAACCGCTTGATCTCCCGGTAGCGAAAGGTCTCGGCAATGACGGTGAACCCCAAGCCGCCGATGATGATCAGCGCAGAGATCGTCAGGGTGACGATCGGATCGTCCACATAGCCGGTGATGCCGCGAAAGCCGCCGAAGAGATCGAAGCCGGCGTTGCAGAAGGCGGAGATGGCGTGAAAAAAGCCGTAATAAATGCCCTTCGCCAGGCCCATCTGAGGAATAAACCGCAACGAGAGGATGACCCCGCCGATCCCTTCGATGAGAAAGGTGGCCAGCAAGACGTGGCGGGCCAACCGGACAACGCCCTGAACAGAGAGGCTGTTCAACGCCTCCTGCATGAGCAACCGTTCCTTCAGGTTGATCCGCTTGCCCATCAATAAGTAGATCAAGGTTGCCATGGTCATAAAGCCCAACCCGCCCACCTGGATCAGGGTGATGATGATCAACTGCCCTAAGAGCGAGTAATTGTCATGGGTATCGACGACGACAAGTCCTGTCACGCATACAGCCGATGTGGCGGTAAAGAGGGCGTCCAGGAAGCGCGTTCCCAGACCGCTCCGCGACGCCGCAGGCGTGCTCAGCAGGAATCCCCCGATCAGAATGATCAGAGCGAAGCCGGCGACGAGCACCCTCGCCGGCGAAAGTCCGTAATTGGGCCGCTTCCCCTGCACATAGGGGGCGAAAATGGGTCTGGGCGGTTCATATCTTTGCATGGATGAACAGTCCGTCTCCCGTCTCAATTTGGTTCCGTTACCGGGGTCTTTTGCCGAGATTGCCGATCACCTTACGAGTTTTCCCAGAAAAACAGACATGACCCCGCGGCCATGTCTGTTTTTGAGACTCGATTTGATTTTAGGCGTTCACTTTCGCCTTGGCCACATCGACGAGCTTGGCGAAGGCCGGCAGATCGTTGACAGCCAGGTCAGCGAGCATCTTGCGGTTGACGGCGACGCCGGCTTGCTTCAGGCCGTTCATCATGACGCTGTAAGAGATGCCGTTCATCCGGGCGGCAGCGTTGATCCGGGTGATCCAGATCTTGCGGAAGTCGCCTTTCTTCTTCTTGCGGTGGGCATAGGCGTAAGAGAGCGCCTTCATCACCGCCTGGTGGGCGGTGCGGAAAAGCTTGGAATGGGCGTTGCGGTAGCCGCGAGCGAGTTTAAGGATTTTTTTATGTCGTTTACGGGACATGGGACCCGTCTTGACGCGAGCCATACGAAGACCTCCTGTGCTGCCTGAGGCGTATTTTCAATAGAGAAAGAACCGGCTGGCCGGCTTAGAGATAGGGAAGCAGTTCCTTCAGCTTCGGCGTGTCTTCCTTGGCGACGACAGAGGTGCCGCGGAGCTGGCGCTTGCGCTTGGCCGACTTCTTCTCCAGGATGTGACGGGTGAAGGCGTTTTTGGCTTTGAATTTGCCGGAGGCGGTTTTCTTGAACCGTTTGGCCGCCCCGCGGTGGGTTTTCATTTTCGGCATGTCGTTCAACTCCTCAATAGCGAGTAAAGGGGCGATTATTCAGCGGCATCTCCGGTGACCGGGGCTTCCGCTTTCTCAGCCGTTTTGGCATCCCGAGGCTTCTCGGCGCGAGGTTCCCGCTGGGTCTCGGCTTTCGGCGTCAGGATCATGATCATATTGCGGCCTTCCACCTTGGCGTCGCGTTCCACGTTGGAAATCGGCCGACAAACCTCAGCCAGACGGACACACAACTGCCGTCCCAACTCGGGGTGGGTGATCTCACGTCCACGGAACATGATCGTGACCTTGACCTTGTCGCCGTCCTCCAGGAAGCGGATGGCGTTGCGGGCCTTCGTGTCAAAATCATGGTCCTCGATGTTCGGCCGCAGTTTAACCTCTTTGATACTGACAATTTTTTGTTTTTTGCGAGCTTCCCGTTCCCGTTTGCTCTGCTCAAACTTATACTTGCCGTAGTCCATGATCCGGCATACGGGAGGCTTGGCCGTCGGCGCAACCTCCACCAGATCGAGGCTGCTCTCCTGGGCGATGCGCAGGGCGTCACGGATATTCAGGATACCCAGTTGCTCCCCTTCGGTGCCCACCAAGCGAACTTCTCGGACGCGGATTTCCTCGTTGATGCGCAGGTCCTTGCTGATAAATGTTCACCCCCTGATTTCTTCAAACGAAACAAACAAAAAATGCGGGGTCTTCCACCCGCATGCTTCTCCCATTGCACAACGCAATCAGTTCGGCGAAGGCCGATCCCGTATCGCGCGGCTATGACAGATGAACCCAGTTTGCAGTCTTTCGCGCCTGGGTGAGAAGCGGATGGCTTCTGCTTGTTTGTCGTTCCGCTGGTTACTATAGCATGACACATGCGACATGTCAAGGGAATTGGCAAATTCTATGACTCCACCGCGGTAGCGGCGGGTTTTTTTGTTATGGCGTCCCTTTTTCCGTAACGCCATAATTTTCCAGGGAATAGACTTCAAATAGCTGGGAGATTTCTCGGCAGAGGCATTCAAGGATATGGAGTTGGTGTTCGTGGCTAGTGGGATTGGAACTGGCGCCGTTACGCGGGAGGTCTGGTTTGACGGACGCCTTGTGCCTCTAGAGCGCAGAGACATCTGGGGGTTGATCGACAACTCCCCCGTTCAACACGTCGTCGTCACGCCGGCGCAACGGCGGGATGGGCATTTCCCGCTCAAAACCGTTCTGATTACGGAGATTAAGGAATCGGCCGACCTAAACGCCCTGTCTGAAGGGGATATCGTCCTTTCCGGCATTCCTGCGCTGTTGGATGCAGCCCGGGAAAAGGGGTTGCGCACCTGCATCTCTTTCTTCATTGAAGGTGGGCAGGACGACCTGGAGGAAGCCAGCCGCAGGGCAGCCAGCCATGATTACGCGGTCGTCGACTTCGACCTGCCCACAAACATCCCCCTGGAGTTGATCATCGCCCGCCTGCAAAAGAGCAAGACGGTGCTGCTCAAAGCGGAGAAGAGCGTAGAAGCGATGGAGGTCGCTTTCGGCGTCCTGGAACAGGGCAGCGACGGCGTCCTGCTGGCCACGGACGATATGAACGAAATCATCCGGTTGAAGGCCTTTCTGTCTCGCCAGGGCGCCGAGCCGCTGCAACTGCATCCCTTGACAGTGACGGAGGTCAGCCATATCGGGATGGGCTTGCGTTCCTGTATCGATACGACGGGCATCATGACCCGCGATGAAGGGATGATCATCGGCTCCACTTCTTCAGGCGGCATTTTTGTCTGTTCGGAGACACACTACCTGCCCTATATGAACCTGCGGCCCTTCCGGGTGAACGCCGGCGCCGTCCACTCCTACGTCTGGCGTCCCGGGAACGCTACCGACTACCTGACAGACCTGCGGGCCGGCACGCCCGTCCTTTGCGTCAACACCAAAGGGGAGACGCGGCCGATCATCGTCGGCCGGGTGAAGACAGAGGTGCGTCCGCTGCTCCTGATCAAAGGGGTGGCCGATGGCATCGACTTGAACGTGATCGTTCAGGACGACTGGCACATCCGCGTCATGGGCGCCAACGGAGAGCCGCGCAATGCCACCACCGTCCAGCCGGGCGACCAACTCCTGGCCTATGTCTGCGCGCCGGGACGACATGTGGGCATCAAAGTGGATGAAAAGATCATCGAGAGCTAGGAGGCGGCGGCAGCCATGACTGGAAAAGAGATTCGCCTGAACCGGCTCTTCGCGCCGTCCGGACAGTTGCTCGCCGTTCCGCTCGATCACGGCGTCTCTCTCGGTCCCGTCGATGGATTGACAGAGATCCGCCCCATGGTGAAAGCCGTGGCTGACGGGGGCGCTGACGCCGTCATCGTCCACAAGGGGTTGGCCCGACAGATCGCAGGCGTGCTTTCATCAGGACAGTGCGACCTGATCGTTCACTTGTCTGCCTCCACTTCCCTCTCGCCGGAACCGAACCGCAAGGAACTGGTCTCTTCGGTGGAGCATGCCGTGCGGCTCGGCGCGACCGCCGTTTCCGTCCATGTCAACCTCGGCGCCACTTCCGAAAATGCGATGCTCGAAGACCTGGGCCAGGTAGCCGACGCCTGTGAACTCTGGGGCATGCCCCTGTTGGCCATGATGTACGTACGAGACGGCAATCAAGCCAGCGAGTACGACCCGGTAAAAGTCGCCCATGCTGCTCGTGTCGCCGAAGAACTGGGCGCTGACATCGTCAAGGTCAATTACACGGGATCGCCGGAGAGTTTCATGCGGGTAACCGGCGGCGTCCACATCCCTGTCATCATCGCCGGCGGCGCCAAAACGAACACCACCGGCGAACTGCTCAACATGGTCTACGCTGCCCAGCTGGCCGGCAGCCTCGGCATCGCGATCGGGCGAAACATCTTCCTACATGCCCGGCCGCGACAACTGACCGCCGCCATCCGGCGCATCCTCGACGGAGAGGTGGACGCTTTCCAACTGGCGGAACTGGCATCCACTGTTGACGGCTAACACTTCCTACAGACCGGGAGGAATGAACCATGAGTCAACACAAGCCCCCTTCCCAACCGGGTGGTCGCTCCTGGTCGGGTATCACCGTCACTTTTCCGATGAACCCGGCAGCATCGCCGAATTCGCCGGCGGCCGCATCGCTCGTTGAAGAGCCAGTCGAACTCCGGAAGGCGGTTACCCTCCATGACGCCGGCATCGACGGCGACAAGCAGGCCGTTCTGCAAGCCCATGGACTGCTTGTCAAACTTCGTCAGACCAAACCGACCCCTCTGGTGGAGGCCTACTATGGCAGCGTCATCTGCCTCCTGGGCCGCGACGCCGTGGACCCGTCAGAGCGCTTCGCCAAGGCGCTGGAAGGCCTGAAGACATTAGATAAGGTGGTCAGGGCCCATCCCGACCTGGTCCAGGCGCGCATCCTCCGCGGTCAGGTCTGTTTCCGCCTGCCGGAGCAGTTTTTTCACCGCAGCCGCACGGCCATCGAGGACTTCCACTACCTCATCTCCCGCTATGAACAGGACAATCGCCTGTTCGCCGCCGATTTTTACTGGCGCATCCTCTTCCAACTCGGTGTGGCCTATAAGAACGTCCACCTGATGCACGAAGCGAAAGCGGCCTGGACCAAACTGCTCACCCTTGCCAGAGACCCCCAATATCGCACCCTCGTCGAACAGGAGGGTTTTGTTCCCCAATTCGGTTAAACCGGGAGGTTTTTTATCCCATGGCTTCATCGTCTCGTTTTACCGTCCCCCGCGTCAACGCCTGGTCAGGCCTGCGGGAAGAACCCCGGGGTCAGGCGCAACGGATCACCCTCGTGCCGGCGCCCCACCGGCCTGCCTCTGAGGAGGCCATCGTTGAAGGTGTCCATCTGCACAGCCAAGCGGTACGCGGAAATCGGGAGGCCATCCAACAGGCCTTGACCTTTTTCGAACAACTGCGCAACCGGCACCCCGCTGACGACCGTGTCGCCGCCTATTTCGCCGACTGCCAATCTCTCTTAGGAAGCGCCGTCGACGACTCCTACGGCATGTTCAAAAACGCCATCCCGGCGATCAAACTCCTCGACCAGGCCGTGGAAAACCTGCCCAACGATCTGGAGATCCGCCTGTTGCGGGCGTACCAGAGCTTCCGCCTCCATGAGGGCTTCTTCCGGCGCACCTCGACTGCCATCGGAGACTTTGAGGCGATCCTGGCCGCTTATGACGAGGGCCGCTTTGCGTTGCCTCCGGAAAAGCGCAATCAGATCCTCTTCGACCTGGGCTGCGCTTACCAGCGTCTTGGCATGGCAGAACAGGCCGATGAGGTCTGGAACCGCCTCCTTGCCCTTGACGCCGGCGGGGACTATACCGGCGCTGTCGAACGCGCGCGGGGCGACTTCTCGGCTGATCAGGAGGCTGAACTTCTCGCCCTGACAGAAAAAGCGGATCTGATCCGCGAGGGGGCTCGGCTCTTCGAAGCCGGCGCCGCCGGCGACCGGGGGGCCGCCCGCGTTGCCAAGGAACTGCTGAAAAAAGCCCATGAAACTTACCCGGACGATGCCCTCGCCTTGGCCTATTCGGCCTCCGCGACGGCGCTGATCGAAAAAGACGCCGTCGAACCGAACGCCCTCTTCGGCTGCGCCATCCGGACGATGAAAGCCCTGCGAGAGGCGAAGGAAAAGGATCCCGAAAACCCGCGCATCCGCCTGCTGCGGGCCTACCTGGCCTACTCCCTTCCGGAGGCGTTTTTCCATACGGCCCAGACAGCCATCCAGGATTTCCGCTTTGTCCTAGAAGCCTATGAAAAAGATCCGGCGCTGCTGACGAAGGAGGAATACGCGCGCGTGCTCCACCACCTCGGCGAGTGCTACCGCCGTTCCACCAACGAATTCGAAGCGAAAAAGATCTGGGCGCGCTTAGCTGCCGATTGCCCCGACTCCCCCTACTGCGACAGCATCCCCGCTTCGGTTCGAGAAGAGGTGACGCCATGACGCTGGCTTTTGAAGACCGCATCCGGGCGGCCCAAACACCCGACCTGTTCCGCCGCTACTTCCGGGAAGCCTCTGACGCCATGTCACTGGAACGGCTGGCGGCCTATCAGACAGAGGCGCTCAAAGAGATCGTCGCCATCGCCCATGCCAGATCCCCCTTCTATCAGGAGCAGTTCCGCCAGGCCGGCGTCCGACCGGAGGATATACAGGAACTCTCTGACCTTGCCAAACTGCCCTTTACGACAAAAGACGACCTCCGGCAGGATCCCTGGCGCTTCCTCGCCTGTGACAAAGCCGATGTCAGCATCATCCACGTCTCCACGGGAACGACAGGCGGCAAGCAGATCTACGTGCTGCACACCTGGGCCGACTATTACATGCACGACCTGGCGCCGGGGTTCCCCGTTCTCGTGCCTGTCGGACGCGGCGACATGGTGCTCAACGCCCTTCCCTATGAAATGAGCTCCGCCGGTCTGGCCTTCCACAAATCCTTCATCAACAGTTGCGGCGCCACCGTCCTCACCGCCGGCAAAGGCGGCGCCTATTCGACACCGGAAAAGACGGTGCAGATGATCCGCGACCTGCAGCCTAACTGCGCCATTACCGCCCCTTCCTATGCTGTGACACTGCACGAGACGGCCTTGAAAGAAGGTTTCGACCTGAAGAGCCTGCCCTGGAAAAAAATGTGGTTGACCGGCGAAGGCTCTTCCCCGGCCTTCCGGGAACGGGTGGAAAACCTCTGGGGGACGCGGGCCAATATGTACTACGGCACCCTTGAGGGGGGTGTCGTCGGCATCGAATGCGACGAACACCGGGGCTATCATGTCACGGAAAGCCACGTCATCCTGGAGGTTGTGGACCCGAAGACAGGTGAACCGTTGGAGCCGCTTGAGGTCGGCGAGATCGTCGTCACCTGTCTCGCCCGCCGCGACGCGCCCCTGATCCGCTACCGCACCCAGGATCTGGGCTATTTCGACCCTGATCCCTGTCCCTGCGGCGTACCATTGCCCCTCTTGCACCTGCGGGGCCGTCAGGGCGATCAGATCCGGATCAACGGCATCGACTTCTCCCCCTTCTACCTGGAGGAGTTTTTGATGCGCCAGCCCGAGGTGGGCAACTGGTACCAGTTTATCGTCAAAAAGGGAGACAACGACCGGTTGAAGATCTGCACCGAACTGGCCCCGAAGGTGACCGCCACGCCGGAACTGGCCGATAAGCTGTCCAGCAAGATGGAGTACGCCGTCGGCGTTCCCTGTGAGGTTGAGATCGTCGACACCGTTCCCCGCCCCCGCGGCAAGACGGTCCGGGTTGTCCGGGAGGAGGCAACGCCATGATCATCGACGCCCATGCCCACCTGTCTGACACCGAGTACGGCAACAAAGACCTCTATCAGGCTCAGTTGCGGGAAGCCGGCATTGAACGGGCCGTCGTGGTGCCCGGCGGCATGATGGATGTTCGCCGGATGACCGACTACATCACCGGCAGGGCGAAGCCGGAAAAGCCTATCCCTGACAACGCCTATGTTTCCGCCGCCTGCTCCCTTTCCGGCGGGAACATGACCGGCTTTGCCTGCATCGATCCCCACGACCCCAAAGGCCCTGAAACATTGGAAAACCTTCTGAAGGCCGGCTTCCGGGGATTGAAGCTGTCGCCGATGAGCCACCAGTTCTCCTTCGCCAGCAAAGGCATCGCCGAACTGACAGAGATTTGCGGGACCTTCGGCGTCCCTGTTTACACCCATACGGTTTTCAGCCCCGGCGCATCGACGGCTAAGTTTGTCTCCCTTTCCCGCCGCTTTCCCAAGGTGAACTTCATCCTCGGCCATATGGGATTCGGACCAGCCGATCAGGAAGGTTTGGAAGCCGCCGTCGCATACGACAACTTCTTTTTGGAAACATCGACAGGCAGCTTCCTGCACATCAAGGAGTCGGTCCGCCAAGCGGGTCCCTCCAAGGTCATCTTCGGCTCCGAGTTCCCCCTCTCTCACCCGAAAGCGGAACTGTCCAAAATCCTCCTCCTCGGATTGAAAGCCGATGACCTGGACAAGGTGCTCGGCAAAAACATCGCCCAACTCACCGGCATGGTTCCCACCGGGAGCGACGCCCGATGACTCCGGAAGAACGGCTGAAGGCGTTGAACACCGCCTTCAGCCGCTACCGCCAGGCCCCTTTCTTTAAGGACCGTTTGCCGGAAAAACCGCTTGCTTCGTTGGAGGAATTAAAGAGCATCCCCTTCATGACCAAAGAGGATTTGATCCGCCATTCGCCCTTCGGCATGCTCTGCGTGCCCCAAGCCGAGGTCCTGCAATACCATGAATCCTTCGGCACGACGGGAACGCCGGCCTCCACCTGGTTTCACCAGGGCGACCTGCGGGACAACGCCGACCAGGTCAACGCTTGCGGCATTGACTTTCAACCTGACGACACCGTCCTCATTCGCTTTCCTTACGCCATCTCCATGATCGCCCATGCCGTCCACCGGGCAGCCCAGGACCGGGGAGCCGGCGTGATCGCCGCCAGCTCCCGTTCCACCGTCAGCCCCTTTCCCCGGGTTATTGACCTGATGCGCAAACTGCAGGTGACCGTCTTGGCCGGTCTGCCGTTGCAAGCGCTGCTGTTGGCTGAGACGGCGGAGTTGTTGGGGATCCGGCCTGACCGGGACTTTCCCCACCTGCGGGCGCTGCTCCTTGGCGGGGAACCGATCCCCCCCGGCAAGCGGCGCTTATTGGAGGACATCTGGGGCGTCCCTGTCTTCGCGCTCTATGGGATGACCGAAATCGGCACCGCCGGCGCCGCTTGTCGCTACGGGACGCTGCATCCCCTGGAGGATTACTTCATATTCGAAGTCTGGCAAGAGGACCTCGCTCGTGAGACACCGCCCGGTGAAACGGGCGTCCTCGTCGTCACCACGATCACCGACAAAGCCACACCGGTGGTCCGCTATGTCACCCAGGATCGTATCCGCCTGATCCCGGCGCAATGTCCTTGCGGTCACAGCGCCACCCTCGAGATCCGGGGCCGGAACGCCCATACGGTGACCCTCGGTGAGCGGATCCTCGATCTGTGGGATCTTGACGGGCTGGTCGACCGCCTCCCCTGCCGCCGTTTTTGGGTCGCCGGCGTCGAGCCGACGGGGTTGCGCTTCGTCGTTGAGGCAGAACCGCCTGTTGACGGTTTGCCGCCCGGTCTCATCGATGCGCTGGAGCGGGAGTGCGGTTTCCCCGTGACCGTCGATCTCGTGCCCAGGGGAGCGCTATATGACCGCCAGGAACTGCTCAGCGTCGGCATAGTCGGCAAACCCCGCTACATCTATTCGGCGAAGGAGATGTCCGCTGGCGCCTACCTTCGCTCGGCCAAGGTGTGAGCAGAAGAGTGTATATCTTGTGGCAATAATTTCCATATAGAATACCCTGTTAATGGAGTGCTTCAGCTTTTACAACCGGCTTGATGAACTCCAATAACTTCAAAGGAGAGATTTCAGTGGATCCAAAAAAAATGGAAGAAGCAATGAAGCAGATCAGGGAAAAGATGGCGGAAGCCAAACATGCCGAAAACAAGGTGGAAATCGTCGCCGACGCGGTCCGGGATATGATTGTCAACATGGGCATCACCATCCCGGATAAGGCCTTTGACATCATCGGGAAAATCAAAATCCCGGCCAACCCGGCAGCAGCGACTACGGTTACATCGACGAAACCCGCCGTCCCGGCTGCGCCTGTCGCGACGGCAAAACCCGCTGTGCCCACCCTTCCGATCACGGTGACCAAACCGGCAACCCCGGTTCCCCGTTTACGGCGACCAAACCTGCAGTTCCCGCTGCGCCGGTCACTGTAACCAAACCGGCAACGCCAGCCGCTCCGGTTACGGTGCCCAAGGCGCCTGCTCCGACAGTTCCCGTCATCGTTACCCCGGTGCCCGTCCCCCCGCCGCCTGTCGTGACCACGCCTACCTACCATGTGGAAGCCGTCCAGAAGGCCATATCCAAAATCCCAAAGAAAGAAAAAACCTGCCCCAACTGCGGCCACGCCATCACCAAGTAGTTTTTGGGGATGCAAAGGGTCTAACCCGTCAAATCGCAAGCCATTACGCAAATAGTTGTTAATAAAAAAAGGCGACGCATTGTCGCCTTTTCCTTTTTCTAATTTTTTATTGCAAATTGCTGGTTGCCTATTCCTTATTGCTTGTCACAGGCCATATCAGGATTTCTTTTTTGCGCGATTTCCTCAATAATCATCGCCGTAAAGGCGTCGAGCCCCATGGCCCCCTTGTCGCCTTCCCCGCGCTTGCGCACGGCGACGGCCCCATTTTCGGCCTCTTTGTCGCCGACGACGAGCAGGTAGGGGATCTTCTGCACTTGGCCTTCACGGATCTTGTAGCCGATCTTCTCGTTACGGCCATCCACCTCGACACGGACGCCCTGCTTCGCCAGCGCTGACCGCACCGATTCGGCGTACTCATGATGGCGGTCGGTAATGGGCAGCACCCGCGCCTGCACCGGCGCGAGCCAAGTCGGGAAGGCCCCGGCGTAGTGCTCTGTCAGGATGCCGATAAAGCGTTCGATGGAACCGAAGACGACCCGGTGGATCATAACGGGCCGGTGCTTTTGCCCGTCCTCGCCGACGTAGGTCAGATCGAAGCGCTCGGGCATCTGGAAGTCCAGTTGAATGGTGCCGCACTGCCAAGTCCGGCCGATGCAGTCTTTAAGATGAAAGTCGATTTTGGGACCGTAAAAAGCGCCATCGCCAGGGTTGATTTTGAAATCCATCCCCTTGGCTTTAAGGGCCTCTTCGAGGGAGTTAGTGGCCAGTTCCCAGATCTCGTCGCTGCCCATGGCCTTTTCGGGTTTGGTCGACAGCTCCACATGGTAGGCAAAGCCGAAGGTCTTATAAATCCGGTCGATCAACTCAATGACACCGATGATCTCATCTTTGATCTGACCGGGCGTCATGAAGATGTGAGCGTCGTCCTGGGTGAAGCAACGCACCCGCATCAGCCCGTGCAAGGCGCCGGAGATCTCGTGGCGGTGCACCAGACCCAGTTCGCCCATGCGCAGGGGCAGGTCGCGATAGGAGTGGATGGCCTGCTTGTAGACGAGCATGCCGCCGGGGCAGTTCATCGGTTTGACGCAGTAATCCTCTTCGTCGATCTGGGTCACGTACATGTTTTCCCGGTAGTTGGCCCAGTGGCCCGAGCGCTCCCAGAGAGACCGGTTCAGGATGATGGGCGTGCGCACCTCGTGGTAGCCGGCCCGCGCATGCTCTTCCCGCCAAAAATTCTCCAGTTCGTTGCGGATAATCATCCCTTTGGGGAAGAAGAAGGGGAATCCGGGTCCCTCTTCGAGGATCGTATACAACTCCAGTTCCTGGCCGATCCGGCGGTGATCGCGGCGCTTCGCCTCTTCGATGCGGCGCAGGTGCTCGTCCAGTTCGGCTTTTTTCGGAAAGGACGTGCCGTAGATGCGCTGGAGCATTTTATTTTTCTCGCTGCCGCGCCAGTAGGCGCCGGCCAGGTTCATCAACTTGAGGGCCTTGATCTGGCCGGTGGAAGGAAGGTGCGGGCCGGCGCAGAGGTCGACAAAGTCACCCTGGCCGTACATGCTGATGACAGCGTCCTCCGGCAGATCTTTGACCAGTTCAACCTTGTACTGTTCCCCCCGCTCCTCGAAGAAGCGGATGGCCTCTTCCCGACTCACTTCCCGTCGCGTGATGGGATAGTCGGCCTTGACGATGTCAGCCATCTCCTTCTCGATGGCCTCCAGGTCTTCCGGTGTAAACTTGTGTTCCGAGTCAAAGTCATAATAGAAACCGTTTTCGATGGCCGGGCCGATGCCGAGCTTCGTTCCAGGGAATCGCCGCTGGACCGCCTGGGCCAGCAGGTGGGAAGAAGAATGGCGATAGACCTCGCGGCCTTCGGGATCGTCAAAGGTGAAGATCTCCAGTTGCCCGTCCTTTTCGATGGGCGTTGTCAGGCCGACCACCTTGCCATCGAGCTTGCCGGCCACCGCATGCTGGGCCAGCTTGCGGCTTAACGCTTCGGCGACAGCAACGACGGTCGTTCCCTGAGGGAATTCCCGGACAGCCCCGTCTTTCAGGGTCACTTTCACGATATTGCTCAAGATGTGCGTCCTCCTTAAATACAGTGAAGCCTCTCGCCCCATTTCGGGACGAGAGGCGGTGAGTCCGTCTCTTGGCTTCAGTTTAATCGTCGAAGAATGGCTTGTCAACTTTCGGGAACGCTGCTCACCTGCCGATGCCCGGCTCCTTATGTTTGCATCTTCTTCGGCGCCCTCAGCGGTGTGAAAGGCTGGCATTGTTCACAGCCGGGACAGCGGTGCAACCGATCGCCGAAGACAGCCTGGATGGTGCTCAAGGTCTCACTGACTGGCTTCTCCTCCCGTGAGTGAAGGACCACCTGCACCGGCGCCACCGTCACCAGCGCGCTGATCAACAGGTCCTCAAAGCTGATCTCTTCATGTTCCAGGTAGTCACGGCTGAGTCCGTCGACCACCTCGTTGTTGACCGGGTTTCCCCCTTCGTCTAGCAGTTGGAACCCTCCGGGGCGGAGGTAGACATGGACGACCTGAACGCGCGATTCCTGGATCTCCAGAAAGTAGCGCAGCAGGCGGATAAACTCGTTGTATTCCTTTTCCATCATATATTCGTCAACGGCGCTGTCGACGGCGTCAGCGACCGCCTGAAGATAGTCCTGCAAACGGAAGCGAAGAAACCCATCCACATGAATCCGACCGTAATCGACCAGCACCTCCACCAGGCGTTCCAGGATGCGCTGGTTGCGACCGATGCGGTACATGATGTATTCTTTCGACACTTCTTCCTTGCGCTTCAGGATATGGGCTGCTTTGTCGCTAATCTGCCTGCGTTCCTGATCATTAAAATGCGGGTGATCGGCCCGCAGCCGTTTCTGAATCAGTTCCCGTTCCCAAACTTCCAAGATCCACTCCATCAGCACTCTGGCCCCGAACTGTCGCAGGATCAAGGTCATCTCGTCCAAAGATTCCCCCGCAGGGTGATCCTCTAAAAAGCAGGTCAGTTGGTGAACCCCGTTGGACCGTTCCTGACGCATGCTGAGCCGCCAACCTTCCCCCGCCAGCGCCCGGATCTCCTGCGTGAGCCGGTGATTCAGGCCGTCCAGATTGCGGCTCGCCCCGATGGATAAAATGGCTGACAAGGAGTTCACCCCCTTCATGCTGTAGTATATGTGCCGCATTTTCAGAGTATACAGTTTGTGAAATCGGGGGAATAGGCTTTCCTGCATCGAGGGAATCTTAACGGTGACCGTAGAAAGGGGCGAGGGCATGCAGCGATTACTCTGGTTACTGATCATCGCCTTTTTGCTTATCACCGGGATCACCTCCTGTTCCCCCCAGCGCCGCCCGGCGGAAACGCAGTCACCGCAACAGGGGCAACAACAAGGGAAGCAGGGGCAACAGGGACAGCAAGGCAAGGAGAAGCCCGATTATCAGGATATGAAGACGATGATGATCGACATCATCAAGACCGACGAGTACCAGCAACGGCTGGCCCGCATGATCCGCGACCCGGAATTTCAGGCCATGGTGCTCTCTCAGGATCCGAAGTTCCAGAAGACGCTACAAGAGATGCTCCGCGACTCCAAGTTTCAGGAGAACCTGGCCCTGGTCATGAAGGAAAAAGAGGTCCGCAAGTCTATCAAAGAAACCGTCAAGGAAAGCATGGACGATCCGGAGATCAAGAAAAAAATCCAGGCAGCAGCGAAACCCCAGGAGGGTAGCAAAGGCGGCGGCGGTGAAAGCGGCGGCAAGGAGGCCGGTCAGGGCGGCGGCGGGGGCGGCGGCGGAGAGTAACCGTCTCGAGACGCGTCTGCGAGCATACAACTCGAAACCGGCAAAACCATCAGGCATAAGGAAAATCGCCCCCGAATTCAGGTAAAAGAAAGCGAAGATTTCCGTCAAAATAACGGAAACCTTCGCTTTCTTCGCATCCATAAAAACCAACCATTGGGGATAAACTACCACTAGGGGTTATAACTTGACGGCGAGCCCGCCTACGGGTGACGCCAACCGGAAAGGAGGATACCTTGCATGTTGTTTCGGGGACAACAAGGGCTCCTTCCCCTCGAACAGGTGATCCAGGCTTTTCAACGCTTCTCTGGCGAATACCCGGACGCGCGCATGTTCCTCTGGATCGGCACAGACAGCCAGTCCCACGGCAACACCACCCGCGTCGTCACGTCGATCACGGGCTACCGGGAACGCAAAGGCGCCCGTTCCTATCAATATACACAGGTGATCAACCGCCGTCTTCCCCTCGGTGAAAAGTTGGATTTCGAAACCCACATGTCCATCGAGGTGATCGGGAAACTGCGGCAAGCCCTCAACAGTCGCCTGCTCTGTTGGGAACTGGAGCTACATATCGACGGCGGCGAGAACGGGCTCAGCCGCCTGCACCTGCCTCGGGTGGTCGGTTGGGCCGAGAGCCTCGCACCGGTCTATCAATACGCCGTGCGAACGAAACCCTTCGCCGTCGGCGCCACTCGCGTCGCTGATCGCTATTCGAAGTAATATATCAACCGCCCGCGCTGGCCCGCAACGCCCCGCGCATTTCCCGGAGCGTGCCGTCGATCTGCGTGAAAATCCTTTCCAGTTCAAGCTCGTCATACCCGAAAGATTCCGGTTCCACCAGTTCTGGTTCGTGGAATTCGTCCCACTCGATTTCCGGGTAGTGATAGGTGACGGCCAACCGGCCCACAACCCGGTAATTGACCTTGAAGTAAAAGGAGAGGTTTTCCAGTTCCGCGTTTTGGGGGTCCCAGTCGGAAGCAACCTGGACGCTCAGCCCGTCACCCAGTTTGGCCTTCAGCAGGGTGACGGCGCCCACATTCAGGTTTGCCGGGCAGACCGTCAGGTGTTCGCCCATGAGAACGGACGCTTTCTGCAGCCGCGTCAGCAGGGGCGTCTGAATTTTTTCCCCATAAAACTGTTGAAACTTTCGGTTGAGATGGCCTGCCTCCTCCAGTTCCCGTTGCTGGCGGCTGTTCTCTACCGCCGGCGCCAGTTCCCAGCGCAGGATGGGCAGCACCAGCGAGTAACAGACGTTGCATAGCCGGACAGGATCGGAGATCGATTGGACATGATCGATGCGGGGCAGGATGGCCCGCACCTCTTCATGGAGCAGGAAGGGCGCCTTGCAACAGGAACAACGGGCCAGTTCCTGCGGGCGCAGGCTCTGGGGGTGCATCCCGCGACGGCCCAACTGAAAGCTCAATTCGAGGATGGTCATCGTCTCAAAGTGATGGGCAGGGTCAACGGCCAGGCTTTTGGACATGGGGGCTTCCAGGCGTCGCAGGATGCCTGCCAGGTGACGCGCATAGGCGCGGATCTGGTCTGTCTCCAAATCCTTCGAAACGGCCTGGCGCATGACCATCATCTTCTCATCGGCCTTGTTCGTCTCTTCGGCGATCAGCCGCAGGTTTTCGGCGATGTGGGCGGGAACCTCCAGGCCGTATTTATACATCATGGAGTGTTGCAAAACGGCCCAGAAGTGCTGGCCCACTGTCCGCACCTGGATCTCGGCGAAGAGGGAGACAGCGCCGTCAGCCGTGTACATATCGTACTCGACGATTAAGTGATGGCTCCGGTAACCGCTCGGCTTTGCGGAGCGGATAAAGTCCTTTTCATTGACCAGGCGCAGGTCGCGGCGATTTTTGAGAATCGACACCACCCGCGCGATGTCGTCAAGGTGTTGCACGATCACCCGCAAGCCGGCGATGTCTTTTATGTGGTTGTTGATTTCCCCGTTGACGGGCCAACCGTAGCGGCGCGCCTTTTCGATCAGGCTTTTTGCTTTTTTCGTACGGCTCTCGATGAAGAGGATGACGGGCCGCCCGTATTTCGCTTCCAGGGGCGCCCGGAGCGATTCGAGCTTGACGCGCAGTTCCACTTCCATCTGCCGGTACGTGACCAGCATGTTATCCAACTCGGCAACGGATAGTTCCACCGGCAATCACCTCAACAGCCCCCGGCGGCCGATTTGCTTTCTCCGAACAAAACGCTGTCGTACCTACTTTTTATTCGCCAATTCTCATCGTCGTTCCTTCACAAACTCTGATTATACTAGTATACAGCGTGAGAATCACGCTGATGACCACTCCCCGCCGTCCTGTTTCGGCTTTTCGCTTTCAGCGGCTCCCAACGTCCCGCCCCCGCAGGAAGAGCGGTCGTCGTCCCGGCGTCAGCAGATAACCGGCGCTGAATAGCAGCAAAGCCGAAAGGATCACCCAAAAGGCCAGGTAGATGAAATAGGGATCGGGAAGCTGCATCCCCGGCGCCCCCCAGCGTTCAGGTGGTTGGAAGAGCCGAAAGACGATCGGGATTGGGTTGATCGATTGAAGGAAGTGGGGCAACAGCGGCGGTCTCGCCGGCAGGGACGGAGTGAACTCGGCCGTTGTTCGCAGCGCTTGCATGTAAAAGCGTTCCGCCAAGGCCCCAGCGATCAACGTTCCCGCTGTATAGGCGAAGAGGACACCGTACGCGGTCGTCGTGGCCATGCTGGTCCGGCGGATCACGGTCGAAGTCAAGATCCCGAGGCTGCCGAAACCCATGATGGTGACCAGGAAAAAAAGCAGCATCCTGCCGATTTCCCCTGGTGATACGCCGCCGTAGAGGAAGACGACCGAATAGACCGGCAAGGCCGCCAGGATGAGCAGGATGATAAAGGCGATGGCTGACAGGAACTTGTTGACGACGATGCCGAAGGGGGTCAGTTGTGTCGTCAGCAACAGATTGAGGGTCTGCCGTTCCCTCTCACCGCTGATCGCGCCGGCCGTGAGCCCGGGCGTGATCAGCGCCACCATGGCCAACTGCGCCGCCGCCAGCAGGGTAAAGAAGTCCCGGCT
This sequence comes from Heliomicrobium undosum, assembly GCF_009877425.1. Taxonomy (NCBI): domain Bacteria; kingdom Bacillati; phylum Bacillota; class Clostridia; order Eubacteriales; family Heliobacteriaceae; genus Heliomicrobium; species Heliomicrobium undosum. The sequence continues at coordinate 49,489 of NZ_WXEY01000020.1, forward strand.
CCTTCTAGGGTTGAAGTAGCCGTCGCCGCTTGTTTCCAGGTGGATCACAGCAAGGACGATCCCCCCCATCAGCACCAGATAGAGGGCGATCACCCAGGGCGTCCGCCTGGCGCGCATCCGTTCCGCCAGTTCCTTGGCGAGCAACGGCGAGAGCCCCTTGAGTCGAGTGATCATCCTTCCGCCTCCCCTGTGATCTCCATAAATATGGCCTCCAGGTTGCTGCCTGCCTCGGCGAAGCTCAGAACCGGCAGGCCCTTTTCAATGAGACCGCGCAGGACCTCCGCCTGGACATCGTCGCCGCCGTCAATGGCCACGATCCACTCATCCTTATCAGCCGTCACGCCGACAACGGCCGGGTGGGAGCGCAATTGCTCCCCAACCGGCGACGGTTCCACCTGGCCTTTCAGGCGGATGCGGATGCTCCGTCGCCCCTGCACCCGCGATCGGATGGCGGCGACGCTCCCCCGGGCGACCAATCTGCCCTTGTCCAGGATGCCGATATCGTCACACATCTCAGCCAATTCGGGGAGAATGTGTGAGCTGATCAGCACCGTTTTCCCCATCTCCCGCAGCCTTTTCAAGATTTCCCGCAGCTCCACGCGGGCGCGCGGATCCAGCCCGGAGGCGGGCTCATCGAGGATGAGCGCCGGCGGGTCATGGACGAGGCAGCGTGCTAATCCCAGCCGCTGTTTCATCCCCCGCGACAGGCTGTCTACATAGACGTCTGCCTTATCGGCCAGATCGACCAGGGTAAGGAGTCGGGTCGTTATCCCCGGTCGCTCGACCGGCGGGATCCCTTGACAGGCAGCGTAAAAGTCGAGATATTCCGCTGCCTTCAGGTTGTCGTAGACCCCGAAAAAGTCGGGCATGTAGCCGATTCGCCGCCGGGCCTCCCGGGGCTGCCGGACCACGTCAAAGCCGTCGATGAATGCTTGGCCTGAGGTTGGACGCAGCAGTGTGGCCAGGATCAGCATGGTTGTCGACTTGCCGGCCCCGTTGGGCCCGACGAAACCGAAGATGGTTCCCTCGCCGATTTCCAGGTTGAGATCTTTCACAGCCTGCACCGAGCCAAAGGCCATGTTGATGTCGACGAGCCGGATCATGGCGCCATCCTCCCTTCCACGAACAAATGCGGAAGGCCGATGAATTTCTGCAGCAACGCCGGGTCTTCATGGGAGAAACGGAACCTCAGCCGCCCTTCCGGCGAAAGGAAATATGGCAGCGCCTCACGGTCCAGACAGTCATTGGAGGCCACCTTGTCCCATTCGGCGAAACCGTTCCTGTGCCAGTCATAGATTTCTTTTTTGAACACAAAGGACGGCTCATGGGTCCAGAAGTCGACGCGGATCCGGGTCGGCGTAAAGTGACCGTTCTGTTTGAAGAAGCTGCTTGATTCCGGTTCCGTTATCATATAGTCCAGGATGATGGGGCTGTCAGCCACAAGGAAACCGTTTGCCCCCCTATCCGCTTCTGTCACCCCGTTCACTGTTTTCGCCGTAAAAGCACCGGCGGCGTAAAGCATGCTTCCGTCCGGCCCCGGAGCAAGATCGAGGGTTGAATGAACAAGCCCCAGGTGGACAGCCCTTAAGGGATGGCCGGGGATCTCATAATCGACAACAGGGTCATCGGTCCAACCGAAAAATTCGACTTCCCCGGAGGGTAATACGGGGCCGCCTTGAAAAAAGGAACCCAATATGTCTCTCTCCCGGCTCGCTCGGTTCGTTCGAGTCGCTGCGAGCGCCGGATCGGGATCGCCGGGAAGCAGTTTCTCCAAGGGAATCAGGCTCGCCGGTCCCATGAACGTGGTGACCTGCCGCACCGGCTCGTTGCCGATGAGCACATCCACTGGAACGGCCTCTCCCGGCGGAAGGTCGCCCAAGGGGATCACCTCGGCGCCGTAGAGGAGCCGGGCGTCCCGGATGGCGTAAGGGGTCTGGTTGATGACCGTTCCGGCCATTTTGCCGTCCTCATAGACCAGCCGAGACGCAATGCGGCCTCTTTCGGCGGTCTGCTGGAACAAGGCTTTGCGCAGCGACCAGAATTCCACATCTCGAAATTCCAGGGACATCGAATCACCATCGCCAGAGAGGTGGACCTGCTGGTGATCGGGGTGGCTGAAATCGGGCATCTCAAGCGGCCGGGGGATCTCCCCGCCTTTGGCCTGCAACCGGTATGTTCCGCCTTCGGGAACGAACAAGGCGGCCCCGGTGGTGATATCGGCCCAGCGATCATGCAGTTCGACGACAGAAAGATTTTGAACCAGCGTTCCGCCCATCCTGTCCTTCGCGCCGAACAGGAAGAGCCCGCCGCCGAAGAGGACGGCGGCTACCGGTATGGCCAGCCAGTTCCACTCTCGCTGGCCCCATCGCCCCATGACGTGGTAGAGGATTGGGCCGGCGATCAGGATGTATGCGCCCAACAAGGCCGCCAAGACGCCGATGGGCGGCGTCTTAAAGGCGGGGATGCGTTCCGCCGCCATAGCAAGGGACTGCCAAAAGTCGATGCCGCGGGGGCCGCCGTTCAGGCCCTCGGCCCTTTCGCCATCGATGAGCGGCAACAGCAGACGGCTCCACAACGGGCTGTTGCCCGGCCAGTGGGCCACCGGCCCTTCCGCCAGGTCATAGGCGCAGAAGAGCACCTTTCCGTCGCCGACAGGACGCAGGGCGATGATGGGGATCCCCTTTTCCTCTACAATGATTCTCCCGCCGGCGAGCTTGCCCATCGCCACCGTGAGCGGGCCGGAAGGAACGTTTTCCACGCCGGCTTTCTCGGCCAGTTTCCTCAACCCGTTCCACCGGGTCTCACCGTGAACAGATACGGGAGATAGGTCGAGCCAGGGCGCCGCGGAACGCCGGTAGCCGGCGCCGCCGCCGAGGATGAGGATGCCGCCGTTCTCCACCCATCCCGTGATCGCTTCTGTCTGGACTGCGGAAAGCTTTTCTGCCGGAAAACCGTTGATGACAAGAACATCGAGCATCTTCAGCGATTGCGCTGTCTCGGGGATGTCCGCCTCTGAAAGGTGCTGCACGCGGTGCAGCGATTGCGCGTTTTCCCGGCGAAGGCTGCCCAGAAAGTCGGCTGTGGTCGCTTGTTCGGAAAGAACGCCGATCAGCTTGTCCCCTGTATTCAACCCGCGGCCGCCCACTTTTTCCTCGGCGATCAGAAGGCCCTCGTCGCTCTCCAGCCGGACGACAATGTTCGGCATAGAAATTTGCTCTGATCCAAACAGCGTATAGGTCTTCGTCTCTCCCGCATCGAGAGAGACCGGCAATACGTGATACCCTACCTGCGGTTGGGTATCCTTCATGGCCAAACGCAGGAGACCTTTTAGCGGAGCGCCGTTGTTTGACACCTTGACCCGGATGGGAATGAGGTGATAGGGCTTGTAGTCGCCACCGTAGCCAGGGACGACATGGAGCCGGACAGGTTCCGCAACAACTGTTCCGGCCTGAACCGGCACAGTTGGCGCCGGCGCAGCCGTAGCAGCCATAGGCGCCGCAGCGGCCGGCATCATCGCCGCAGGAAACAAAACCGAAAGAAGGGCCGTAACCGCCGCAAAACGGGCGAGGGAGGCACACATCCCATTCCGTTGTTCCCTCAACATCGCACCACCGCCTTCATCTTCTCTTCATAGAGACGCAGCGCGCGACAAAAAGGTTGCTTCGACGGTCTGTTTTCTTTACAATTTTTTCATCAGGATCATAGCCGTCCCAGGGCCGGCGCAGGCTAACAGGGACGGCTCCCGAAGAAGCAAGCATGAATGCTCAATTCGAAGAACCGTTCTTAGAAGGGGCTTGATAGAATTGAATAAGATCAACCTGCGCGAATACCTGCTTGTCCTTGCCGGCGCATTCCTTTTTGCTTTTGGCACCCGGGCCTTCATCCTACCATCCAAGTTGGCGCCAGGCGGAGTGGCCGGCCTGGCGACGATCGTCTACTACCTGACTCACCTGTCGCCGGGCATCATCATGTCGCTGCTCAACTTCCCCCTCTATGTCCTGGCCTACCGGAAGATCAACCGGGAGTTCGTCGTCAAGACCTTTATCGCGGTGACCATGTCCTCTTTGTTTATCGACTGGCTCCAATACCTGCCCGATTTCTCGACGCAAAACATCCTATTGAACGCCCTCTACGGCGGCTTGATCTACGGTTCCGGCGTCGGCTTGATCCTTCGCGTCGGCGGCAGCCTGGGCGGCGTCAACATCCTCGCCAAGATCTACTCCGTTCGCGCCGGCGTTTCTTTTGGCACCCTGAACCTGGCTTTGAACTCCGTGATCGTCCTCCTGTCAGGGTTGACGGTCGGGCACGAGGCTGCCATGTACACGATCGTAGCTTTTTACGCCTCGAACCGTGTTGCCGACTTCATCCAGGAAGGTCTACCAAAAAAGGCGGTCACCATCATCTCCAGCGACGCCGAGCAGATCGCCACGGCGATCATGGGCGAGTTAGGACGTGGTGTGACCTTCCTGAAAGGGGAGGGCGCCTTCACCCACGACGACAAGAACATCATCCTCTGCGCCATCGAGCCGAACCAACTGTTCGCCCTGAAGCGCACCATCTACGGGATCGATCCCCAAGCCTTTTTGATCATATCGGACGCCAAGGAGATCCTCGGTCGAGGGTTTAAGTCCCTGAGGCCTACGACATAATTATTTTTAGCCACCAATTAGATTCCGCCTAAAAAAAGAAAGGGTGTCATTATGGGTTTGTTAGAACAGATTGATGAACGCGGTAAAGAGATTTCTACAGATTCCTACTCTATGTCAGTCGGTGAATTGCTGACAATGTATAAGGATGGAGACTTGGTGCTACGCCCGGAATTTCAGCGTTTCTTTCGGTGGTCTCCAGAACAAAAGTCTCGCCTTGTGGAATCACTGCTGTTGGGGATCCCCATCCCGTCGATTTTTGTTTCCCAACGGCACGATGGAAAGTGGGAAGTCATTGACGGTCTCCAACGACTGTCCACTTTATTTGAATTAGCCGGAGAATTACGCAATCCGGACGGAGAAAAAAGACCGCCTCTTGTGTTGACAAAAACAAAATATCTAACTGACCTAAAAGACCTTCAATGGGAAAGCGAGGACAAGTCAAAACAATTTCCGGAAGAAGCAAAACGCCGTATCAAGCGTTCTAGAATTGATGTGAACATCGTCTTAAGCACGAGCGATTTATCAGCGAAGTACGAGCTTTTTCAACGGTTAAACACAGGTGGATCACTCGCGACTGATCAGGAAGTAAGAAATGCCATACTTGTTATGATCAATCGTGAGTTCTTTTCTTGGATTACAGACCTCGCGGGTCGTGATTATTTCCGAAAGTGTATTCCTTTAACGGATCGTGCGCTCGAAGAACAATTTGATCTTGAACTCGTTACGCGGTTCGTTGTTCTATCCTCCCTTGATATGGATGCGCTTCGGGATATGGATGAACTCGGCGCTTTCTTGACAGACAAAATTGTGGAGATGGCAGAAGATGCCTCCTTCGATAAAGATAGAATCACATTGGCATTTCAACGAACTTTTGATACCCTATCCCGCATTTTCGGGGAACACAGCTTTAAAAAATTTGACGAAACTAAACAGCAAGCCACGGGAGCGATGTTAATCTCGATTTTTGAAGTTCTTGCAATAGGCATCGGCACTTTTGCAGGGGATCCGGCTTACGTGATACCCTATGAAAAGATTAGAGAGCTTCACCGGCGTCTCGCGAAGGAGATTCGGTTTACTTCGGCAGCCGGATCTGGAATTAGAGCGTCAACCAGAATTCCCAACACAGTAGGTTTAGGACGTGAATTTTTTGCGCCATGAAAATTCGCAGCCAAACAGAACTACAAGACTTTTTGGATCAGTCTCTTTCCAAACGAAAGCGTGAATTGACCACCCTGCGATTTATATTATTACAGTGCAAACGTACCCACGAGAGAGATACGTTGCTCCGGGCGACGCTTCCAATGTTGTACGCCCATTGGGAAGGCTTTATCAAGGAATCCTCTATTGCCTATCTGGATTATGTTTTGCGCCAGGGAATACCGTTGGGAAATTTAACGCGGAATTTTATCGCCTTAACATTACGCGGGAAAATCGTTTCTGCTGGATTATCAAAAAAGAATCAAGTTCATAAGGAGCTTATCGATTTGATTCTCGACCACGCCAAACACGTTGCATCATACAATCCGAATGAGGTCATCGACACGCAATCGAACCTCTCATCCAATGTCTTGCGAGACATAATGCACACGGTTGGCATAAACTTTGATAATATGTGGCAAAAAAAAGTTCCTCTTATCGATCACCAGCTATTAAAAAGCCGGAACGAAATTGCTCATGGTGAACTCGTTCCAGTAGATGTAACGCTCTATGAGCAGCTGCATAAATTTGTAATTGAAAGCCTGGAACAATACAAAACGGCATTGGAAAATGCTGTAGCATTGGAAGCATACAAACACTCGATTTGATTAATGTTACTTTTCTAGTTTTTAAAAGACAAAAACAAGAGCGGAGAAAGAATCTTTCATCCGCTCTTCACAGCCGCTTATTCCGATTTAAGAAACTACTTGGACAACACCGGCGTCTGGGACCTTCCCCAGAGCCGGTTCCACCAGCCCTTGACGCCGCGCTTGCTCTGTTCCATCTGCATCTTCTGACGCCACTTGATGATCATCTCCGTCGAGCGGTCAACGGAACGACGCACACCGTCGACAGAGGCCTTGACATCGTCGAGGCGCCGTTCCAACGTCTGAGCGCCGCTCTGCTGGGCGCTGACCATCTGGCCCACCGTCTCGCTCACTTCCACCATCAGCTTCTTCACCTCGCCCATGGTGGACTGGTTGTCCACCGACAACTTGTGAACGAAGGCCTGGCGCATCTCCGCGTCAGACTGGCTGGCGGCCACCTCCTGGAGCGTGGAGCGCATGTCGTCAAAGACGGTGTCCACATTGTGCTGCCAGGCGTCCAACCCGGAGCGGAACTCGTCCAATCCCTGATTCATCCCCTGGCGGACGCGCTCCATCGATGTCCGCAATTCACCGTTCACACTCTGCTGCAGGTTGACCACCCGGCCCTCGACCTTGCTCAAGTGCTGGTGAAAGCCTTTTTTCAGGCCCAAGACATCGGACTGCACCTCCACGATCTGCTGAAGCATCTGTTCCAGCCGATCTTCCAGAAGCCCATCGGCGCGTTGTTCCTCCCGCGGGAGAGAGCGCAACAATTGGATCAGTTCCTGGGTGGATTCCTTAAACTCCCTCCAATCGACGGCTAAGGCCTGCGCCTCTGCCGTCATCTCCTGCGGCATGCCGTTCACTAAGGACGTCCTCTCGGGGTCAGGGTATGCCCCTTCTCCCGTTTGCGCTCCCGGCTTGACCGCCGAAGCGGCAACCGCTCCCGCCGTCATCGACGGCGCCACCAGCGCAACCGGCACGGCCGCCTCAGCCGATTCGCCCACCAGGGCCGGCTGCTCCCCTTCCAACCCAAGAAGGCTGGACTGGACCCCACGACGCCGCGCAAATTCCCGCAAAGCCTCCAGCGGGATCAGGTACTTGAACCCTCCCGGGACTTTCTGCTGCCTCGCGGCCAGATCGCCGCGATGGATCGCATCCCGCAGGGTGTACCGTTGCAATCCCGTCACTTTGGCGGCTTGAACAACCGTCAACTCATCGGGCAGATTCATGCTTCCTGCTCCCTCCTTCTCAACCACCTATTCGACAGAGCTTTTCCATATCCTTCCAATCTATCCTGTTTATATCAAAAAATTCCTTTCCTGGCAACGTTTTTTTTACGTTTAAAAAAGAAAAAGCAGGCTCTTGCACACCTGCTCCTTTTTCCCAAGAATGTATCGTCCTATGACTCTTGTTCCGGACCAAACCGGTTGTAACCAGGCCTATCCGCCATGAAGGCTTGTCCCGCTCCCTAGCAGGCCGCCTCATAGGCCGTGATGATCTTGCGCAGCACCTCTTCCCGATCATCAGGGTTGTGGACAAAATCCAAGCGGCCCACTTCGATCGTCAGCAGTTCTCCGCCTTTGTAGTTCCGGTAGTTGTTCTCGTAAAACAGGTTCAGCATGGCCCAATATTCCCGTTCAACCGTCAACTCGTCGTCCCGGCCGCGCATGCGGATGCGGCGGATCGCCTCGTCCGTATCGGCTTTCAAGTACACCATCAGCCGGGGGGGTGTCAGGCCCTCCAACATGCTGTTCAACAGGTTTTCATAGACGCTGAACTCCTCCACCGTCAGGTAGCCCTGCTCACGGTACATGCGGGCAAAAATACCGTCCGAATAGATGGAACGATCCATGATGGCCCTATTAGTCCCCGAGGCCTCCCGGTATTGTTTAAAGCGATTCGTCAAAAAGTTGATCTGCATCGGGAAGGCCCACCGCTCCCGGTCATGAAAAAACTTATGGAGCAGTTGATTCTCGTCCTCAAACAATTCACTAAAGGCGACCAGATCGAGCCTTTCCGCCAGGATATTGACCAGGCTGGACTTGCCGACGCCAGTCACCCCATCGATCACCAATTGCACCTTCGCTTCAGGCATACACCGCACTCCTTCATCCGAATACTATTCACTTTTATCAACCGGCCGCTCATCCGTCGCCGCTGACGCCTATGGCGCGTCACGAAACAGGTTGATGTTACTACACAGTTACTGAACAGATTCCTATAGCAACTGCACTCAACACTTCGCGAACAGGCAGCCCTTTCCCTTCTCCCTGGCCGATGATTCCGCCACTCTCCATTATTCCCATAAACGGCCATACACGCGATTGTGCAAAGCCTGAACCATCAATTAGACAACGGGCGATCGCCTATGCTATACTGAAAAAAGTCAAATCGATCCCCTTCTTTTGATTTTTATGGTAATTGATAATTCTTCCCGTGCATAAACATATTTGGTAAAGCAATGAGAAAGGAGGATTGTATCGCTTGGTGCTTGCACTCCCCCCCTCACCGGCGCAACTGGTCCAGGCGCTGTTCAGCGGCCTCTTGTTAGGCGTCACACTGGCTTTGCCTCTCGGTCCCATTGCCGTCGAAGTGTTGCGCAATTCCATGCGCTATGGCTTTTGGATGGGCTTGGCGGTCGGGACAGGGGCGATCATCGCTGACGGCTTCTACCTCCTAATCGTCCAATTCGGGCTGGTTCCCTTGTTGCAACAGCCGATCATCCGCACCGTCTTTGGACTGGCCAGCACGATCATCCTGCTGCTTCTCGGTTACTCCCTGTTCCGGCCTGGCAAACAGGTGGCCCGCGCCTCTTCCGGTTCTGTCGACGCCGTATCGGAAACAGCGCCTTCCCACAAAAGCGGCCTCTTTCCCTTAAAAGCGCTCTTCTCCGGCGCCTCCGGCAGCCGTTCTAAAAAGCAAGCCTTTTTAAACGGCATGATCCTCACCGGTTTAAACCCCTTCACCCTCACCCTCTGGATCGGCGTAGGCACGACCGCCGTCGCCAGTTGGAATTCCACCTCGCCCTTTCTCGGCCTTATATTCATCTTTGGTATTCTCTTCGGACAGGAAATCTGGTTTGCAGCGATCTCCCGGTTGGCCCGGACTCGCTTTTTCCAGTGGCAGATGCACATCCTTCCTAAAATCCAGAAAGCGTTCGGCCTCCTGATGATCGGCTTGGCCTTGGCCACCTTATACTGGACCTTGACTGGCTGATGCTACGCAATAGAGAACCCCCTGTCACGGCGATGGACCGGACAGGGGGTTCTTTTTGCTCTTCTCTTTTTGCCTCTTACTTGCCCAGTTGGCGCTTCAGCGCGGCCAGTTCGTCATCCACATCAGCGCCCTTGTCCAAGGACGCCAGTTCATCATCCAAGCTGGCGGAAGGACCGCGGGACAGTTCCTTGCTCGCCTCAGCCTTGGCTTCCAGGGATGCCACTTTTTCCTCCATGCGGTCAAAGCCGTGCCGCGCCGAACGGTTGTCAAATCCGCCCATCAGGTCATGAACCTGCTGAGTCGCTTTGGCGGCGTTGGCACGGGCGACGAGGGTGTCCCGGCGGGCTTTCAGCTTATCGAACTCGCTGCGCATGTCAGCCAGTTGCCGCTTCAGTTTCTCCGAAGTGGCCGAGTGGGTTTCGAATTGGGCCTTGAAATCATTCATCCGGGTTTCATGGTTTTTCTTGTCTTCAAGCGCCCGCCGGGCCAGGTCGTCGCGACCGGCGTTGATCGCCTTTACGGCGTCTTCCTGCCGCTTCTGCACCATCGCCTCCGCTTCCCGGTACTGGGCTTCAAACTTCTTGGTCACGGCGATCTGCTTGGCGATCGCATCGGAAGCGTCCCGAATGTCCTCTTCCATGTCCCGGAGGTACTGGTCAAGCATCTTTACCGGATCTTCCGCTTTGTCGAGAAGGGCATTGATATTGGACAGGGTGAGGTCTTTCAACCGTTTGAACAAGCTCATCAGGGCATCCTCCTTACATCATGTGGCAATCGTGAATCCGGCAGCATCCCCTGCTGGCGCGCGGCGCTTAACCGGCGACGATCGATACCTCAAAGGCATCGATCCAGCGTCCGTCATAATGGAAAAAGCGACCCTCCTGCCACTCGATCCGGTAGATTTCGCGCTGATCCGTCTCGAACTGCCAGTACATGACCGGACCGGTGCGGATAGGCGTCAGGCCGAGGGCGTCAACAGTCCCCTCTCCATTATAATCGAGAAAGAAATGCTTCCCGTCAAGGATATATTCGGTCTTTACCTCATTCACGTTGTCCGTGCGACCGGCAAAGGGGGTGATGACCACAGCCTTGTCCGGCACAGAGCGATCCAACAGCAGCCCCTGCCGCTGGCGTCCCGACTTCAGCCAGTACATCACCCAACCGGGCAGACTGTGATAGCTCACCTTTCCTTCGATCACCCAGTCCTCCAGATCGAGAGAGACAATATCGTTTACATCGAGGTCGAACAGCGTGCGCTCTCGCAGGACCGGCTTTCCGGCGTTGGTCTCCGATTCAAAGATCCGACGCATGCGATCAAAAAGGCTCACGGCCTCACCTCCTCTACCATCTTCTCATAAAAGAAGACTTCTGAAAACACTCTATGAGATGGCTGTCCCAACTTGTTCCACTTGCTTGAGCCGATTATACTAGAATCGCCGCCATTTTACATGAAAGGATGGGTTACCATGCAAAAAATGTGGAAAACGGGCGTGGCCGCCGTGGCGATGATGGCGCTCTTTACAGCCGCCGGATGTTCCAGCCCGGAGGACCAGAAAAAAACGCAAGAACCGCCGCAACAGACCAGCCCGGCCAAACCGGACAGTCCCAAGTCGTCCACGGCTGAACGGAACAATAAGTACCAAGCGCCGCCGTCCATGCAGATCGATCCGAAAAAGCAGTACACAGCGACTGTGCAAACCAATCGGGGCGCCTTCAAGATCGAATTGCTGGCCGCCGAAGCGCCGAAGACGGTCAACAACTTCGTCTTCCTGGCCCGTGAAGGCTACTTTGACGGCATCCGGTTTCACCGGATCATCAAGGACTTCATGATTCAGACGGGCGATCCCATGGGGAACGGAACCGGCGGACCCGGATACAAGTTCGCCGACGAACTGCCGCCCAAACTCTCCTACGGACCGGGCGTCGTCGCCATGGCCAACGCCGGCCCGAACACAAACGGCAGCCAGTTCTTCATCTGCAACGGCGAAAAAGCGAAAAACCTCAACCAGATGCCCAACTACACCGTCTTCGGCCGGGTCATCGACGGCATGGAAACGGTGCTCAAGATCTCCGACACGCCGGTGACCGCCGGCTTTGGCGGCGAGAAGAGCAAGCCCGCCGAGGAGATCATCATGGAAAGGGTCACCATCGAAGAGAAGTGACCGCATCGCGCTGCGCCGGACATCCCACTTTCTTCAATCACGTAAGATTGCATGAAGGAACCCGCTGTTCCGGCGAGGTTACTCCACGGTAAACCGTTCCGCGTTCGCCCGGGAGGATTGGGCCAGATTGGACAGCAGCGAGGCCGTCTGCGCCACCTGTTTCGATGAGGCGGCAACCTCCTGGGCGATAGCGGAAACAGACTGCGATTGGGCCGACGCCCGGTGAGACTGTTCCGCCATCGCGTTGATGGCCCGGGCAGCCTCATCGGCGTCCACCGCCTGGGATCGGGCCTCGCCGATCACCCGTTCGAGGCGGCTCAACTGATCCTGCAGCAGTTCCGCCATGGCCTTGATCCGTTCCAGGTTGGTACGGGCAAGGCTTTCTTCCTGCGCGGCCATGTTGATTCCCGTCGCCATCACCGCCACGGCTGACTGCACATCCTGGCGGACTTCATCGAGCATGCCCTGAATCTGCTCGGCCGAATTGCGCGATTCCTCGGCCAACTTCCGGATCTCTCCGGCGACAACGGCAAAGCCCCGGCCCTGTTCCCCGGCCCGTGAGGCCTCGATAGCCGCATTCAGGGCCAGCAGATTGGTCTGATCGGCAATACCGGTGATCGCCAGGCTGATGGTTTCAATGCCGCGACTTTTTTCCTCCAGACCCCGGACAGCTTCCGATCCGGCAGACATGGCGCTTGCCAGTTCCTCGGCATGTTCTAAGGCGCCGCGGACAGCGTCGACCACATTCCGGGAAAGCTCGGCGATCCGCCTCCCTTCCTCTTCCGCTGCGCCGCCTTCCCTGGCGATAGAATCCGCCAACTGGGCCAGACTGTCAATCCGGCGGGCAATCTCAACCACCCCGGCAGAACGGGCGGAAATGCCGGCGGCAAGCCGTTCATTCGTCTGAGCCAGTTCTTCGGCAGCCTGTGCTGTCTGGTGGCAGGAGGAATCCAGTTGAGACGCCTCCTGTTTCAATTGATCGGCTGAACGGCGTATGTCCCCGATAAGGACGCGCAACTTGCCGGCCATTTGACCAAAAGCCTCGGCTAGGTCGCGGATTTCCGGGTCATACCCATCTTTGCCAGCAACGACCACATTCAAGTCGCCGCCGGCCATGCACAACGCCTGTTCGCCCAATTGCCGCAGCGGACCGGTGATTCGCCGCGACAGCATGGTTGCGATCAATACGGCCAAGATCACCGTCACTGCCGCAATACCGCCGATCAGAGACAACAATCGCTCCACATCGGCGTAAGCAACACGGCTTTCTTCACGGATGAGGATGGTCCAACCGCTCAATTCCGATTTCGCCGCTGTCGCCAGATACTCCACCCCGTTATCGAGGTAACGGAACCCCCCCGTGGCAACAGGGAGATCCATCGATTGGTCCTTTGTCATTGTTTCCTTATCGGGGTGATAGATCAACTTGCCGTTTCCACCGGCGATCAGCACTTTGCTTTCTGCATGCGGATCGACCTGCTTCAGACCGCCCAGGTAATGTTCGACAACCTTGTCAAGACTCACATACCCGGCCAGCACGCCGACCGTTCTTCCCTCCTGCTTGATCGGCACGGAAAGGCCCATGATCGCGCCGCCCGTTGACTTACTGACGACGGGCATCCCGATGACGGCCTCTTTGCCCCCAGTGATAATCCCTTGAAAATAGTCGCGGTCAGCCACATTGACCCGTTGGGCGTCATTGGAACGAACCGTCTGCATCCCCGCCGTGTCGATGACGACGAGGGTGTCCATATCGAAAAAAACCTTGCTGTATTCAACCAGCAGGGGCTTCTGCCGAACTGGATCCATGCCGGTGAGGTCCGGATTTTTGACTAGTCCTTGGAGCAGGTTTGTCCGCTCCCGGATCTTATCGTCCAGGCTGTTGACCACACCGGAAGCCCAGAGCGCCTGTTCCCGGCGAATCTGATCTTCAATGGAGGTTCGGGCTTTGACAAAGGCGCCCGAACCCAATATGAGAGCAGGTAAAATCGCAAAAAGCACAAAAAAAGCCATCAACTTCGTCGACAATCGCAATTTTCTTCCCCCCGCCTGCTTTATGGGACAATTCCTCTTTCATTTTAACAAATTCCTTTTCGCCAAAAAACTGGATGGTTCGATTTGGCCAATAAAAAAACCGTGATGGCTCACGGTCAAAAGAGGGGGGCATTGATTACTTTTGTTCAACCGGCCACTGGCATTTGCATTCGGGGCATTGCCAGGCTACGGTCTGATCGCCGTTGTAATTCAAAATTCCAATCGTCCGGTAACAGGTGTAGGATCTTTTGATGCTTTTTTTGGCGCGCGATTCCGTCTTGGTCAGCAGATTGGCGCCACATTCGGGGCAAACCGTCAGCATCTTGCCCATGGAATTCATCTCCTCTGGATTCTTTTGATTCTCACTATCTCGACATGTATTGTGAATAAAAGTCAACAAATGGGCGTCATTGGTTGCAACATTTTCTAATCAATACCTTAACATATCTAAAACAAAATCGGAAGACAGTTGATTATTTACAGAAAACTTAGTTTTTCGCATAAAAAATGACTTTTCTTAATTTACAGATTATTTTATAAATAAAAGAAAAGGGAGAGCTAGCCGCGTCTGCGGTAAACTCTCCCTTTTTCCTGCGGGTCGCTCACTTTCCCGTTTGCCTGTCCCATAGAAGGGTCAGGTGTTTCGCTTGTTTGCCTATGGTATCGCTGATCATATGG
>NZ_WXEY01000021.1 GCF_009877425.1 Heliomicrobium undosum
ATACAAAAAAAGAAGAGAAACTCTCTTCCTTTTTCACACGTACTTATTCTATTGAAGCCTGATTTTGTGCATTAACAATTATTTTTTAGTTCATTGTTTTTTGTTGTCAGGAAATCTAAGTCCAAACTCTTTGTATTTTTTTGATATTTTTGTGTTTAAATCACGAGTTTCATTACTGTAACTTTGCAATGATCCAGTTGGATTTATGGCTAAATTAATATATTGATCGTAATCAGAGTACAAATCCATAATAGCATTGTATGATTGTTTGTACTTTTCAGGTGGAGCATCTAAAGACTTAATGTCTTTATAAACTGTTTCTTTTGTATTTTTAAGTAGATCTACGTTGCCGTTTTTATCGTAGTATTTATACAAGATTTTCAGTGATTCGTTAAAGTCGCTGGTATAAAGAAAGTATTCTCCTGTCTTATTCTTCAGTTCCGACTCAGGTACACCTATATCACTTGCCATTTTGCTCATGTCCATCTTGTTCCATATCGTATCATGCCAAACTTTCTGATATGAATTACACATCTTTTCAGCTAATGCAGCACTAAAAATCATTTCGTTAGAAATAAGGTCTAGTTTTTGACCATATTCTTTTTCTCTTTGATTATAATTAAACACAATTCCAAACGTTGCGATTAACACTAGAATTACTCCACCAATAATAAATAATTTTGTTTTTTTCTTTTTATCTCGTTCATTAACCTCTATGTCAAACGACTCTTCTGCTGTTGCTATAGATGCTGCTTGTTCATCGTTAGTTGTTAATGGCAAATTATCTAACTGTTCATTTCCCATTATTAATTCCTCCTGCACTTTCTAATTCTAATTACAAATAATCAAATATATCCAAGCTTCGAATTTTAGAATCCAGATACCTGCTTTTTGTTAAAAAATCATTTTCTTTGAAAACATAACCTAAACACTGATAATAAATTGTTTCTTTGTATTGTGTAAATTCCTGAATGATTTCCTGATTAATATTACTCTTAATCATTTTAATTATCGTATATTTACTAATTCCTTTGATATCATCCCTCCCTATATGCCTAATTAAAAATTTTACAACAAAAGCGGGGCTTGTTATTTGATTAGATCCATTAGATAATTTTCCATTTCTAAATACAAACAAGTTGTCAAAGTCCGAATTAATGTTTTTTCTAACTAAATAGTACTTCTGTAATTGACTACATAACTTATTAGGCAGGTGCACGGTGTAATTATTTATTTTAAGTACATTACACTGTACATTGAAATCCTTAATAGTAATGTTGGTTAATACAGAATATCTTGCCCCAGTAAAAAGTAATAACTTTATAATTAGTGCTCTAACATATTTATTGTAGTATTTGTCATCTTCTAATAATCTTTTTTCGTTTAAAGCTAATCGATTAATGTCATTATCACATACATCACATAATAATCTAAAATCCTCGTCCAAAATTGGCTCTTGTGTTTCTACTTTTTCTATTAAGTCTTTGCCCTCACAAACTTTTTCTATTATTTTATTAAATTGTTCATCGTCTTCTTCCCACAAATCAAATGTATATAATAGTTTTTGGTTCTTATGGTCTATCGATGACAAATATTTAAAAAATTCGGTTACAACAGTTACGTAATTATGCAGTGTGCCTTTTTTTCTAACCCAGAACGCCGGATTAAAGTGTTTACGACTTTCATCAATATAAAAAACCATACTTTCTTCTATGTCTTTGGGTTTGAATTCCATTAATAAATCTTTCCAAGAGTCATCTTTTAAATTCCGTTTTTCTAATAGATAATCATAAAACGCTTTGATTTTAGGATAATAAACTCCATCATTTTGATTGGTGTTTATATAAACCCCATTTGCATCTACACCTTTTTTTAACAAAAAATCATCAATGGCAGCCAGAAGTGTTAACCTAGCAACATCACTCACTACATTCACCCTCCGCTACAGTTATTTTCATAAAATAATTCTTCTTTAGATGTAAAATTCCTCCTTCATATCACTCGCAATTTTTAGGCGCAGAAATATGATTCTGTCTTGAATTTTTCCTTGAAACCAGCTATATTTATCGTAGAACACCTACATTCCTACCTTTTTATTCATCGTAGAATACTGTTAAGAGGAGTGTTATGAGAGATGGACACTATTGCTTCCTTTCTAGACTGGCTTCATTCAGAAGGAAGAGATCCCAAAACAATTCAGGCGTACAAGATCATTTTGAACCAATATATATCATGGTTCAGTGGCACTTACGAACATAGCCACATTCAAACGTCTAAGCCTATTGATATCAAGGAGTTCATCTCTTATCTGAGACACCAAAAGAATCGCTCCCAAGCCACGATCAATAAATCCACCGCAGGGTTAAAGACCTTCTTTAACTTCCTGGCCGATCAAGGCATCATTACGGACAACCCAACCACACGTATTAAGATCCAAAAGATTAGTGCTGCTGTCTCCTCCCATAGCGGACAAACCAAATGGTTGACAAAGCAAGAGCAGGAGAAGTTCCTCTCTTACGTTGACTTGGAACGCAATGAGTTTAAGCGGCTGAGAAACCTAGCTGTAGTGGATATATTGCTTTATTGTGGTTTAAGGGTTTCTGAGGTACAGGACTTAAAGCTAGATGACATTAGGGTGAATGGAAACATAGAGATTACCATTCGTGAAGGCAAGCATGGGAAATATGCTGTCGTGACGATGCTAGCCAAACACGCAAAGAATCTTCGACAGTGGATAAGGCTTAGACAGTCCCTTACAGATGGGAGATACGAGGGTTCCCCCTATGTCTTCGTTAGCGAACGCTCTGGACAATTCACGGTTAAAGGCATCCAACAGATGATTGACAAATACGCTGCTCTGGCTGGAATGGACAATGTATCTCCTCACGCATTCAGACACTCATTCTGCAAGAATCTGGCTAATGCTGGCGTGAACATCGAAACGATCAGAAAGCTGGCTCGTCATGAGAGCATTCAGACAACATCCATTTATATCGATCCAAGTAAAGAAGAACAAATAGTAGCGTTGAGTATGATGTAAATTGATTAGAGGAATAGTCACACGACTACTCCTCTAACTTATGTCCAAAATAAGCCGTCTGATTTATTTAGTCTCTAATTTTCTCGCTGATTCTCTCATTTACTGTTGATTCAACAGTATTTCATCGCTGTTGTGTTCTGGTAACAGACTTATTTAGGTAAAAGTGTTCTTTACGCTTCGTCAATCAACACCATATAACCCCCCTGCCCCCTGCCTGTAATTATTATTCTATCATTAGAACATGCCGTATGCAGCCATCTCCAAGATACCCCCCCTATTTCTGATCTCTATATATAGGGTTAGGGGGAGTATTTTTTTACAATAACATTTTTCCTTCCATCTCTTTTATGATTATCTATTGTGTAACTATAGCTTTCCATCAACGCTACCGCTTTCTTTCCATTAATCATTTTTGAAAAGGCTTTATCCTTAATTCCAAGTGCCTCTGCAACTTCTGCATATGTTAATACTTCTGCTTCAGTGTTTGCTAAGAACTCGGCAAATAATTGAAGGTTTTTAGCTCTACCATCCGAAAAAATTTGTTTATTAAGCCTGTTCTTTGGATTCCATTTCTCAACTCTTGCCTCAGGAAAGTAGTTACTAAGTAATTCAAGAATGATCTTATCTTTTGATGATATAAACACTTTACAGGATACATCCCTGCTGTTATCTCTCAGTGCCGTTCTGGTAATCTCTTGAACATAATCAGATAGGGTATCGAGAACCTTAAATTTCTCTATTTCTTCGTTGTCGAATCTTCTGGTTTGATCAATAGGAGTTACTGTAAATAGTTCTGTTTCATTTGGTTGTGATATATCGTATGCATTGGAATAAAATATCTCGGATTTGTGAAGAAATCCTTCGATAATGCAAATCGTGCAATCTCTGAATTCATTCGATCCTTTAGTTCCACCGAAAGTACCTATTTTAATTCTTTTCTTATCAATATACTTCCCTAGCTTTTCTTTGATCTCGCTTTTAAGCGTTTTTGTGCCTGCATAATACGCATGATCCCTGAACATGGCTAAGTAAATGTTTTCCTTCGGATAGTCTAGCGCAATATCTTCTACATCGCATAAGAACGCATTAACATCGTCGTTATCCATGTTGCTTTTTGTTCCGGTAAGATAATCACACTTATAGAAGGTCAAGTTTTTATATTCTTTGATCATCGGAAAATTAGTAAATGTGCAATACTCATTGTACTTATACAATGGACTTACTAAAGCCGTTCCATCGAATATGATTGTAGCGAAGTTTTTCTCTGAGGTATAATCTACGTAATGAGCGGCTGCAATAGATTTTTTGTCTCTTTCGATGATTCCTCCGTTAGTTAGTAAATCGCTTATAAATATTGGCACATTATACAATTCCGTTTGTAACTCAAATACTTGTCGAAATTGCTTTGTAAACGAATGGGAAAACGAGAAATCACAATTAACTGGTTTGATTTTTTCACGATCTCTTTCATAGTTTCTTTGAAATATATTTGCAACGATTAAAGCAGCTTCCTGTAATTCTGCTAAAGCCTTTTTATACGGATTATTGTCATCATGTGATTCCGAGGTAAAATACCCATTTGCAAGTTCATTAAACTTATCGGTGATCAACCTCATGTAGTGATAGAACATTTCTTCTGTTAAAGTATTATTGCTTATTAAATGTGGTTGTTCATCAATGATTAATGTTTCTCTTGCGAATTTTTGCCCCAATAAGTTAAAAGAATTGTAGTTGGAGGATATCTTATTATTTCTCGCGTCTTCATAAAGTCTCTTATGTGTAAGGACTACTATAGGATATTTCTTTTGTTCCTCAAATTGATTATAGTACCGACAATTCTTTTTATGTCTACATACATAATTACCTTTCCTTACGGGACAACTTTTGTGCTTTTTTTGATTGCGATTAGCGTTATCTAGACAATCTAGTTCATCAAATCCGTATAAGGGATAGGCTACTTCTTTGCCAATATAGTTGTTAAGTTCAGTAGCAAAGTCAATAACATCGTCGCGTCGCTCTTTAACAACTAAACAACCGAACGAACCATCGCTCATAACCTTATGTTTAATATACACTTTTATGATCGTTGACTTCCCTGAACCAGTAACCATATTGATTAGCATTGGTTTATCATCCCGCTTCGCTTTAAGCAATATATTAAAAGCACTGTATATCTGTTCCTTATGTACATCACTGATCCATTGCTGTCTGTCGTTAAATAGATTAACCGTCTCATTAAGTAATTGTTGAACGATGTTTTCTTCCTCGTTTGTTAGCACGAACTTTTCTGATTGTTTAATATCAATCGAGTTCTCTTTCCATTCAGCTAATTGTTGTTCAGTATCTATGTCATAAAGGAGATTCGACCATCCAAGAGATTCCGCTAGTTCATCTAAGAAAAATGTTGCGCCACATCCAGCACAGTGGAATAAGAGGTTTTCCTTAAACAATACTGCGGACGGATTATTATCTTTATGCTCTGGCATACAACAGTGGCATATAACTTTGTGTTCGTTTTCACTAACAACCATTACCCTTTCTTTAAATCGCTGAATAATATTTGTTATATTTGGTAAATCTGATACGCTATTATTTCGGTTTTGTTCATAACTTTTCATTGCATCAATAATTAACTTATCGTCGCCTATTGGTGGTAACAAATCAATGAATTCTTTTTGATCGTAAATCACATCATTTTTGGAAACTAAACGTATTGGAAATGGATCATACATATCCTTTCTATGAATAGAATATGGCAATCTTAGCAATCTGACTTCATTTACACATTTCGGATCGGCGTCAAATTCTTTAATAAGTCGAAGCTGAATATCTCTGAATAGCTTTATGTCAGCATCTTTAACCTTCCAATATACATGAAAACCGTTTTTTGTTTCAATAAGCAGAGTTGGTTTTATTTTATGGTTATTTATTTTGAGAAATACATCCATCTTCCATTCCTTAATCGCTTGTTTATCTTTTTTTATTTCGTTAGGTGCATCTATGTCCACAAACTGGCAAATTATCTTTCCCCCATTTATAATATCCTTGTTTGTCGCAAAGGAATTTTTAGATTCCCAACTTGGACTGTTTGGTGTCCAAAACACGCCAAAAAACTCAGGAATACCATCCGTACAAGAATTAATAAGGTCAGCTATAGTAGAATAATGTAATTGTTTCTTATCCTCCGGTTTGTAATATTTTCCACCCTTACATATGACGCTTTTCTTGTATTTATACTCCTTCCATTTGCCTTTTCTGAATACCATTCTTTTTTCTTCTTGAAGAAAACATATCTGAAAAGGGTTTTCTTCAAAAAACCACTGTAATAACTCTTCGAAAGGAAAATCCCTGTTTTGAACTAACAACAACGTATCTTCTGAAAGGAAATTCATTAATAACCCTCCTGTTTAACACATTAAATTTTTGAAATATATTATTTATTATACGGATTACACCGCAATATGTCAAGTATAAAATTTATTTAGGCAGTCTTTAATCAATGTAATATCTTCTTAGTTGAGAAAAAGCAACGTGAACCACGACAAAGCTATATTATTTTTGCATTGTAAAAACGTATTTTAAGGCAACGACTTAAATAAAAATCCCTGCCTTAACGGCAGGGAAGATCAAATACTTATCTAGTGTACCACTTGATATTGATACCAACAGTTCTTCCAACAAGTTTCACTTTAAGTTTTCTTAAAAATGGAGAAGAATTTCTCTAGAAAAACCCTTTTAAAATCTCGCCTATTGAACATTCAGGACATGGGCAGCCACACAGGTTTGTAGTCGATTTCCGATATTATTCTTATCTCCTTTTCAACAACCTGGGCGCATGTAAAATTTTGTAAATACATGTGTTGCGAATTTTCGAATGGGAAAGTCCTGACATGATAAAGTTGATTATTTTTCAGGTAGGTAGGTTTACCCCTCCCCTTTCATTCGAAAGGCTTAGAAAGGATTCTAGAGCCTTTTAGAGTGCATTTCACATAGGCGATACCTTAAATAAAAAATCCCTGCTCTATGGGGAGCGTCAACCTTAGATTGTTACATGCGTGAGATAACAAGAACAAATAGAGCAGAAACAATAAAAAATCACTATCTTTTATTGTTATCAAGATAAAAAGCTTTTTCTTACTACCGATCTTGACAATCACTAGTGAAATCACTTCCTTAGAGATGTTTTACCCAACCAACCAAGAACAACGATTTTTTATTAAATATTACACCTCCATTTTAGAGTTTCATTTGTGCTTTATGCATTAATTTTATCTTAACCAATTAGCTTTTGTCAAGTAATTTTTATGCCTTTTTTATTTTTTTACCAGCACAAAATAATGTTTATCTTTTGTTTTTTTAATTCTCTTTTATTTTAACTTAGTTATTTTTAATTAAATCGTTAAAATAATGGTTCTTAAATCGTATTTTTACTGTATTTATAAATTGTTGTGTTGGTTTTTAGAATTTATGCTCAAACCCTTCTCCGCACCAACCACACCAAATCAAAGCACTAATTAAAAAGATACCTGCCTTCTTTTACGGCAGGTAAATTATCATTTATCTGTTTATTTTTATTCTTTCACGTTCAACGCGTATGCTTTCTAGGGGGCAAAATTCATCGAAATTCTTCTTCAAGTCATCTCCGTAGAGGTTTAAATAGTGATTTACCATTTTTAACGATGAATGACCTAAAATTTTTTTAAGAGTAAATATATCACCTTTATTTAAGATCCACCTTTTCGCAAAGGTATGTCTAAATAAATGTAACGAGAACTTTGTTACTCCTCTTTTGAGACAATATTTTTTAATTCCATTCTGAAGGGTTGTTCTTGGCATCTGTTGTCCAAATTCATTACAGAATAAAAATTCCTCTGAAGAACTTGGTTTTCTGAACAAAATATATTCCCCTATAATTTTTGACAATGACTTGCTTATCGGAATATATCTTTGTTTTTTGCTTTTTGTCTTCTTTAGTAAAATCATTTCGTTTTCTAAATCAATGTTTTCAACCTTTAAGCACCGAAGTTCCAATGCCCTAACTCCTGTTGCTATTAAAAAGTTAATAATAACCCAATTTCGATATTCAGCAAATGAATCGGTAACAGGTTTTTTTAATAAAATCATTAATTCCGAGTCCGTATATACTTCCTTTACACATTCCTCTGTTCTTATTGATCGAATCATAAACTTTGGTATTATGTTTAGTTCCATTCCATGGTGTAAAATTGGAGAAAGATTTCTTAAATATGTATTTACTGTGATAGGCTTAATTCCTGTCTCTTTCAGCCAACATGTATAATCTTGAATAACGTCACTTGATATTTCACTTGCTTTAACATCTTGATTTCCTAGAAACTTCATGAATTTCTGGAATCCATATTCATAACCAAATATGGTGTACTCAGTTAAGTTTATTACCTTGCATTTCTTTACAAAATGATCTTTGAGCTGTGTTAAAGTCATCTCCGATGTTTTAGTCATCGTCATCCTTTTTAATCCGTTTTTTGAATTCATTTACCCCATCCTCTCCCTTTTATTGAGTGAGTCGGGAAAAAAATAGTGGTCTAAGACTTCCGCAAAACCAGCGAGAAATCAAAGACCACTACTTTTAGTGGATGAGGGCTAAAAACCCAATAAAATCAAGCCAGACAAGACTTAAAACTTACTCCCACTCAATCGTCCCCGGCGGCTTCGACGTGATGTCGTAGACCACCCGGTTAACCCCCTTGACCTCATTGACGATCCGGTTCGAGATCTTTTCCAGCAGTTCATAAGGCAGCCGCGCCCAGTCGGCCGTCATGGCGTCGTCAGAGGTGACGGCGCGCAGGATGGCCGGGTATTCGTAGGTGCGGCAATCGCCCATGACGCCGACGCTGCGCACGGTCGTCGGCAGCACGACGAAGGACTGCCAGATCTGCCGGTAGAGACCGGCTTTTTTGATCTCCTGGAAGACGATATCGTCAGCGTGGCGCAGGATGTCCAGGCTTTCCTTGGTGATCTCGCCGAGAACGCGGATGGCCAAGCCCGGTCCGGGGAAGGGCTGACGCCAGACGATGTCTTCGGGCAGACCCAGTTTTTGGCCCACTTCCCGCACCTCGTCCTTAAAGAGGGTGCGCAGGGGCTCGATCAGTTCGAATTTCATGTCCTCCGGCAGGCCGCCCACGTTGTGGTGGGTCTTGATCGTCTCGGCCGTCGAGGTGCCGCTTTCGACCACGTCGGGATAGAGGGTGCCTTGCACCAGGAAGTCCACCTGGCCCAGTTTGGCTGCTTCCTCTTCGAAGACGCGGATGAACTCGTTGCCGATGCCTTTGCGCTTCGTCTCCGGATCGGAGACGCCGGCGACCTTGGCCAAGAAGCGTTCCGACGCTTCGACGGCGATCAGGTTCATGCCCAGTTCACCCCGGAAGGTCTTGACGATCCGCTCCGATTCGTTGAGACGCATAAAGCCGTGGTCGACGTAGACGCAGGTCAGTTGCTCGCCCACGGCCCGGTGAACGAGGAGCGCGGCTACGGAGGAGTCGACGCCGCCCGAGAGGGCGCAGAGGACCTTGCCGCCGCCGACGCGGGCGCGGATGGCCTCCACCTGCTCTTCAATGAAGTTCTCCATGGTCCACTCGCCGGTGCAGCCGCAGACGCCGAAGAGGAAGCTCCGCATCATGTCCATGCCTTGGGGCGTGTGACGCACCTCGGGGTGGAACTGGACGCCGTAGAAGCGGCGCACCGGATCGGCCATGGCCGCGAAGGGGGCGTGGTCGGTCTTGCCGGAACTAACGAAGCCGTGGGGCAGGACCTCCACCTTGTCGCCGTGGCTCATCCAGCACTGCACATCGCCTTCCATGCCGGCGAAGGGGCCTTCGGAAGCGGTGATGGTGAGGGCCGCCTTGCCGTACTCGCGCGAATCAGCCCGTCCGACCTTGCCGCCCAGTTGGTTGACCATCAGTTGCATGCCGTAGCAGATGCCCAGGATGGGGATGCCCAGGTCGTAGATGGCCGGGTCGACAGCGGGGGCTTTTTCTTCATAGACGCTAGCCGGGCCGCCGGTGAAGATGATTCCTTTCGGATTCATCTCCCGGATGGCGTCGACGCTGATCGTAAAGGGGTGCATCTCACAGTAGACGTGCAGTTCCCGGACGCGGCGGGCGATCAGTTGGTTGTACTGGCCGCCGAAGTCGAGGACCAGGATGGTTTCATGGGGCTTCGTCAAGGTGTTCGCTCCTCTCAAAAAGTCCTACCGATTCATTGTTTCTCGGTAGATTGTTTCCTTAACAAATTGTTCTGTCGATGGCTTGTCCTACTTCTCGTAAACTTCCCGCTTCAGCACGGCCACGCAGGGAATGTGGCGGTACTGTTCGGCATAGTCGAGGCCGTAGCCGATGACAAACTCATCGGGGATGGTGAAGCCGTTGTAGTCGGGGGCGACGGGTGTCTTGCGGCGGCTGGGCTTGTCCAGGATGGTGCAGACCTTCACCGATGCGGCGCCGCGGGACTTCAGGTTGTCCACCAGGTAGTTGAGGGTCAAGCCCGTGTCGACGATGTCCTCGACGATCAGGATGTGCCGGTTTTCGATGGCCCGGTCCAAATCCTTCAGGATCCGCACGGCGCCAGAGGATCGGGTCCCTTGACCATAACTGGAGACGGCCATGAAGTCGATCTCGATGGGGATGCGGATGGCCCGGATCAGGTCGGCCATGAAGACGAGTGCGCCCTTGAGGATGCCCACGACCAGGAGATCCTTGTCTTGGTAGTCGGTCGAGATTTGTTCGCCCAGTTCCCGGACCTTGGTTCGGATTTCTTCTTCGCTGACCAGTACGCGATCGATGACCTTGTCCATTGCTGAAGCCGCCTCCTGAAATACGAAAATAAGGCCGGCTCTCAAGACCGGCCATGCAGACGTGACTATCAGGTATACTCTTTGTCGAATCTCTAAAATTATACCAACGAATGAAAAATCATGTCAACAGAAAAAGCCCTGTTGCCCTACCCCTTACGCCAACCGCCAACCCTTCACCGCCAGTTTCGTCCGGAGGAGGCCCCGCGAGAGGTCGATGGAGAGCGGATGGCTGCAAGCAAAGCGTTTGTCCTGGTAGACGGTGACGCCGTCTTTTTCGAAGCAAGCGTACTCGGCAGGATCCTGCGGGCGGGGCGGCCCCACCTCGATCTCCGGCGGCGCGTCCAGGTGGATGCAACAGCCGACAGAGAGGTTCATGGGGATATGGATGATGCCGCCCTTTTGTTCGATGAAGGCCCTTGCTTCCGGCGTGAAGGACCAGTCCTGGAAAAAGCCTCGCTGCTGCATCGGTGAATCGCCCCTTGTGTCTTTTGCCACTATTTTGACACCCATTCGGCATTCGCACAAGTCCCGCAACCAATCCTGCTTCAAGCCACTGTCCGTTTCTACCGTCCCGCCGCCGGCGGCAGGTTGATGGTCTGTTTGCCGTCGTAATCGGTGAACTGCAGCATGAGGATCAGCCGGTCGCGGGGAGCGTTGCGGCTGGTGGCTTCGACGACGACCTTGCGGATGAGGTTCTTCTCGGGGTCGACCCAGATGCGGTAGTAGAAGTCTTTCCATAGGGTGGTCAGGAGGCGGTTGGACACCTCGGTGCGGCACTCCATGAGCAGGCACTTGTCTTCACCCACGCTATCGATCCCCGTCACGGTGACGCCTTCGATGTTTTTGATATCCAGGGCGGTCAGCGGGCTGATCTCGGAGAGCAGCAGGTCCTGGGGACCGAAGCGGCTTTTCTCAATGGTGTACCAGTTTTTCTTGACGGGGTCCCAGAGGTAGAACAGGTTGCCGGACGTAAAGATCTCCGTCGACGACTGGAGGAGCGTCCCTTTTAGGTGGAACTTCTCCCCTTCGGCCCGGTCGCCGGAAAAGCGGCTGATGACCTCTTCCCGCCCGTCGACGCGGATGAGGAAGGTGCTCTCAAAGGAAAAACTGGGGCTGTGCAAGGTGCCCGCCACAGCGCGCTTGACGACAGTCATGGGATCCTTGGGATTCCAAAGCGCTTCATGGGCCTGCCACATCAGGTAGCCGCCGCCTGCGCCGAGGAGCAAAAACAAGACGATAAGGCCGGCGCTCCACCGCCACCAGCGTCTCATGGGGATCCCCCCTTCCGGAAAAAGCCTCCCTATGGGAAGGGTATTTTCCGTTCGAGGGGGGATAGAACCGGAGGAATTTTCCTTCGTCACCCGCAAAAAGGACTCGTCTGCAAAATAGGATCAACAAAAAAGAATCCCCCCGCGCGCAGAGAGGATTCTTTCGCCATCTTGCTTATGGGCCTCGTTTACTTGCGGGCGCACTCGCTCGCCTCGCCCTTGAGGATCTCGATGCCGTGGGGCAGCGCCGGCAGGATGATGTCGAGGCACTCTTGAACAGCCTTGGGGCTGCCGGGAAGGTTGACGATCAGCGTCCGGCCGCGGATGCCAGCGACGCCGCGGGTGAGCATGGCCCGGGGCGTGATCTTCATGCTCTCGGCCCGCATGGCCTCGGCGATGCCAGGCGCGAGCCTTTCCACCACGTCCATCGTCGCTTCCGGGGTCACGTCGCGGGGCGAGAAGCCTGTCCCGCCTGTGGTGAAAATCAGGTCGAGGCCGAGGTCGTCGGCCATTTCCCGGAGGGCGGCGGCGATCTGGTCCCGCTCGTCGGGAACGACCTTGTAGGCGGCCATGGCGCCGCCGATGGACTGGACGGCTTCGCCGATCAGCCGTCCAGACCGGTCCTCCCGTTCACCGCGGCTCCCCTTGTCTGAGGCGGTAAGGATGCCGACACGGATCATGGGCGCTCCTCCTCTCCGGCGGCCTTTGCACCTGGATTTTTCTCTTGCTGCGTCTTCACACCAGCCGCCGCTTCACTGGGCATCACTTCAATCGCATCGCCGACCTGCACAGGTCCGCCCGAGATCACCCGGATAAAGATGCCCTCTTTGGGCATGACACAGTCGCCGGCCTGGTAGTAGATGGCACAGCGGGTATGGCACTCCTTGCCGATCTGGGTCACCTCGCCGACGGCCTCTGCTCCTAATCTCAGCCGCGTCCCGACCGGGAGCACGGTCAGTTCGATGCCTTCCGTGGTGATATTTTCGGCGAAGTCGCCGGGATGGACGTCCAGGCCGAGGTCGCGCATCTTTTGGATGCTCTCGATGGCCAGCAGGCTCACCTGGCGGTGCCAGGGGCCGCCGTGGGCGTCGCCGGCCAGACCGAAATCGGCCGTCAGCATCCCCTGGCCCACATTTTTTTTGCGCATCCCTTTTTTCTCGCTGCTGCAAACGGCTACGATCGTTGCCACGGTCATTCCTCCCTGATGAAGTGCCCGCTCTTCCCCCCTGTTTTTTCGACAAGCCGGATGTCGCTGACAACCATGCTCTTGTCCATGGCCTTGCACATGTCATATATGGTCAACGCGGCCACGGAAACAGCAGTCAACGCCTCCATCTCGACGCCGGTCTTGCCGGTCGTTTTGACACGGCTCTCGATCTCCACCGTCGAATGGAGCTCGTCCAAGGTGAAGGTCAGATCGACACCGGTCAGAAAGAGAGGGTGGCAGAGGGGGATCAGGTCACTCGTCCGCTTGGCGGCCATGATGCCAGCCAGGCGGGCCACTGACAGCACGTCGCCTTTGGCGATCTGGCCGTCCCGGATCCGCCGGAAGGTATCCCGGTGCATGAGCACCCGCCCGCGGGCCACCGCCTCCCGCCGGGTGTCGCCCTTCAGGCTCACATCGACCATGCGGGCGCCGCCTTTTTCATCAAAATGCGTCAAAGGATCCATTCGCTACCTCCGCTGTTATCACTCATCATTAGAAAACAACTGCTAATGGGCTTCTAGGCCAGCCATATCGCCCGGCCCCCCCTTCAGCCCCCGATCTGGGACATCCGGCGTGTCCGATCGCCCCATCCCTCATCCAGCATGCTGTGTTGATAGGGTTTTGCCTCGACGGCTTTTTGAAAAATCAGGGACAGCAGGCTGTCGGGAGCGCCCCGCCGCATGGGGGCTTTCAGGTCGATCTCCTGGCGCGAGTGCAGGCAGGGGCGCAATTTGCCTTCGGCTGTCAGCCGCAGGCGGTTGCAGGCGGCGCAGAAGTGTTTCGACATGGCGCTGATGAAGCCAACCGTTCCGAGGGCGCCCTCCAGGGTGTGGTAGCGGGCCGGACCGCCACCCCGGATGCCGGGGTGGTTGCCCAGTCGCAGCCCTTCTCGGGCCATCTTCGCTTGCATCTGTTCAATGGAAACGAATTGACCGCGAAAGCGGGGGTCGCCCTCCCCGATGGGCATCAATTCGATAAACCGGACATGAATGGGCCACTGCAGGGTGAGGCGGGCGAAGTCAGCCAGTTCGTCGTCGTTGACACCGCCCATGACGACCACGTTCAGCTTCACCGGATGCAGGTCGGCCGCCAGGGCCGCCTCGATGCCTGTCCAGACATCGTCGACACACCCGACCCGGGTGACGGCTCGAAAGCGTTCGGGCCGCAAGGTGTCCAGGCTGATGTTGACGCGATCCAGGCCCGCCGCCTTCAGGTCGCCGGCGAAACGGGGCAGCAGAATGCCGTTGGTGGTGAGGGCCACGTCTTCGATGCCGGTGATCGCCTTCACCCGAGCTACGAAGGGGACGATCCCCTTGCGCACCAGCGGCTCGCCGCCGGTGATCCGCACGCGGCGGACGCCCTGTGCAGCGGCGATGGCGATCAACCGTTCAAACTCTTCGAAACGGAGCACCTCCCGGTGGTCGACCAGGGGGAGTCCCTCTTCCGGCATGC
The DNA here is from genome assembly GCF_009877425.1 of Heliomicrobium undosum. NCBI lineage: Bacteria > Bacillati > Bacillota > Clostridia > Eubacteriales > Heliobacteriaceae > Heliomicrobium > Heliomicrobium undosum. Next base: position 14,799 of record NZ_WXEY01000021.1, read on the forward strand.
AGTAGACACAGCGGAGGTTGCAGCGGTCGGTGACGGAGACACGCAGGTAATGGATATCCCGGGCGAAGGCGTCGATCATTTCGGCCACCCCGTCTCTTGTCATTATTTCAGCAGCAGAGAGAACGCCGGGGGCGTGCGCATTTTAGAAACAGCCCAGTTCACAGTGGCGGATCTTGATCTTCAACTCGTTGGCCAGTCGTCCGATAAGACTGTAGGGGACGCCAAAGGACTCGGCGATGTCCCGGGCGTCGGTGCAGGTCAGCCGGTTATCGGCGACCGCTTCGCCCATGGCTTTTTTGATTGCCTCGATCGGCGCGCCGCCTGCCGGCGTCGTTTTATCTGCATTCTTGGTCATATCGATCCTCCTAGAGCCTTCTGCGACGGCTCGTCCGACTCGTGCAGCGAAAAATTTCCAATATTCTGAAGCGCACTTGTGATGTTTTTAGCATACGTGCTGAAGGCCTGTTCGTCAAGGCTTTCCAGTTCTGGACCTGTTTTTTCAGATCCCCTGGAAACACATTTTTCCCCTCTCTGCTACATAAGAATCTGACGTGGAGAGGGTGATGGCGATGGACTGGGCATTGGTGCTCAGCGGCGGCGGTTCTCGCGGCGCCGCCCATATCGGCGTGATCAAGGCACTGGAAGAGGAAGGCCTGCGGCCACCCCTTGTCGTCGGCGTCAGCGCCGGCAGCATCGCCGGCGCCCTCTACGGCACAGGCTATAGCGCCGATGACATGATAGCCATCGCCAAACGGGCCTCCCGGCATTTTCTCTTTGACTTTGACTGGCGCTGGCTCACCGCCGCCTTGCTCGGTCTCTTTCGTCTGCTCCAGGGACGGCCCAATGCGGCGCTCTGGCCTGGGCTCCCGACAGGCCTCCTCGTGGGTAACCAGTTGGAAAAACTGTTTCGCCAGATCTGGGGGCAGCGGACCTTTGACCAAACAGAGCCCCGTGTCGTCGTGACGGCTGCCGATCTGATCACCGGCGCATCGATCTGCTTCCTGCCGAAGGACCTGGCGCCGGTAGATCCCCTTCCCTACCGGCGTTTCCTCACCGGCGTCCCCATCGCCCAGGCCGTCCGCGCCAGTTCGAGCATCCCCGGCGTCTTTCATCCCGTCCGGTTGAAGGAGTATTGTCTCGTTGACGGCGCCGTGCGGGCCAACCTGCCGACCGACCTGGCCCGCAGCCTCGGCGCCAAGGCGGTCATCTGTGTCAGCCTGCGCGATCCTGACACACCGGCCGTCCCGCCCGACAACCTGATCGGGACGATGCTGCGTTCCATCGACATTATGGGCTATGAGATCGACTTGTGCACCATCTTAGGCGGCGCCGATCTGGTCATTGAACCTGCCCTGGGCCGCATGGGTGTCTTCGACTTCAACGCCATCGACGAGGCCGCCCAGGCGGGATATGCCGCCGCCATGGAGGTCATGCCGTCGATTCGGCGGATCCTGCAGGCGCCTCCCGTTCAGCCGGAAGCCCCCTCGGTGACAGAGCACCGGACAGGGCAGGGGCTCGTCATCCGCATCGGCAGAGGGAGTCAAGCCAGTGAGAATAAAAACTTTTCATGAAAAAAGGGAGCGGCATCCGGCGATGCTTCACTCCCTTTTCCTTTGGAAATATTTTCATTTCGACTTCCGATTACGATTAGCTGACCAGATTACGCTATGCCCCTATGGCTTGGAGGAACTCAACTGAGCCGGTCCGGCGGAGATTTCCGGAAAGCCCGGAAGACTGCCCACTGGCAGGCCGCCCGCATGGGCGCCGGTGAAGTTCGGCACGTCCGAATAGGCGGCGATGCCGTGTTCCGCCAGGTCCATGCCGTCGATCTCCTCCTCGGGGCTTACTCGGATGCCGACGGTGGCCTTCAGCAGGGCAAAGACAAGATAGGTGGAGGCGAAGGCGAAGAGGGACACGGCGAGGACGCCGAGGGTCTGAACGCCGAGCAGTTCCATGCCGCCGCCGTAGAAGAGACCTCGTTCGGTGTGGAAGAAACCGACGGCGATGACGCCGAAGGTGCCGCAGAAGCCGTGAACCGCCACGGCGCCGACGGGATCGTCGGCACGCAGGTGATCAACCCAGCCGACCGCCTCAACGACGAGGACGCCGGCGATGGCGCCGATGATGGCGGCGGCGACGGGCGAGACGCTGCCGCAACCGGCGGTGATCGCCACCAGACCGGCGAGACAGCCGTTGATGACCATACTGGGATCAGGCTTGCCCCATTTAAACATGGTGTAGATGGCGCCCATAGTGCCGCCGGCAGCCGCCGCCAGGTTGGTCGTCACGGCCACACGGGCGATGTTCATATCAAGACCGGAGAGGGAACTGCCGGGGTTGAAGCCGAACCAGCCGAACCAGAGCATGAAAGCGCCCAGCGCGGCCAGGGGCAGGTTGTGACCGGGGATGACGTTGGGGCTGCCATCGGCGTTGAACTTGCCCATGCGGGGTCCCAACACCAGGATCGCCGCCAGGGAGGCCCAACCGCCTACGGCGTGAACGGCGGCGCTGCCGGCGTAGTCGACCATGCCGAGCTTGGCGAGCCAGCCGTTGGCGTTCCAGACCCAGTGACCGGCGAGGGGATAGATGATGGCGGTGGCCAAAAAGCTAAAGACGATATAGGGGCCGAATTTCATCCGTTCCGCCACGGCGCCGGAGACGATGGTCGCCACGGCGACGGCGAAGGCCGCCTGAAAGAGCCAGTAAGCGTAAAGGGGAATTTTCAGACCCAGGTGCTCCGCTTCCCCTTGCAGGAAGAAATCGCTGACTCCAATGATACCGGCCTTGTCCAGGCCATACATGACGCCGAAGCCGACGGCCCAGTAGCCGAGCATGCCGACGGTGCAATCCATGAAGACCTTCATGATGATGTTGATGCTGTTTTTGGCCCGGATGAAACCCGCCTCGAGGGCGGCAAAACCGGCTTCCATGAAAAAGACAAGTGCGGCGGCCATCAACACCCAGATGGTGTCGATCCCCATGGCCAGTTGTTCGGGCGTGGGCGTCATTTGTTACTCCTCCTCTGAATCACTAAGACCGCTAAAAAGTGATTTGAACCCTGCAAAAACAAAGACGCCCTAGACCCCGCGAAAATGGTTTCGCCGGGTCTAGGGCGTCTCTGCCCCTGCATCACTATACCTCTTGTGCCATTATAGGTCCCGAATCTGGCTTTTGCAAGCAGATTTTTCCGCACTATCTCTGCTTTTTCTAAGCAATACGTCAGTGACAAGCAGGGCGCCGATGATTCGCTGCAAATCCCCTACAGGGCGACGGCTCCCCGCTCGCCTGTCCGGATCCGCACCGCCTCTTCGATGGGAAGGATAAAGATCTTGCCGTCTCCCACCTGCCCTGTCCGGGCGGCTTCGACGATAGTCTGCACCACTGTTTCCACTTCGCCATCCGATACGGCCAGTTCCAGTTTCACTTTGGTCCGCAGTGTGATGGCATACTCCTGACCGCGGTAAACGCCAGTCTCTCCCTTTTGTCTCCCGCATCCCATCACCTGGGTGAGGGTCATGCCCCGGATGCCGATGGCCTCGAGGCGTTGTTTGACCAGATCCAGGCGTTCTGGGCGAAAGACCGCTTCAATCTTTTTCACTCGGTTCACCTTTCCTACGAAATTCTTTATTGCATGTCGTAGGCGACGACGATCGCCTCCGCCACGGCTTTTAGACTCATCCGCTTGTTCATGGACTGCTTCTGGATGCGCCGGAAGGCCTCGGCCTCGTTGATACCCAGGTTGCGCATCAAGATCCCCTTGGCTTTTTCGACGATTTTGCGCGTTTCGATGGTGTTCTTCAACTGCCGGATTTCCTTTTCCAGCCGGCTGACTTCCCGGAAACGGCTGACGGCCAAGTCGATGATCGGCTGCAGGGACATCTCCTGCAGCGGTTTGATCAGGTAGGGCAACAGGGTGTCGGCCTCACGGCTCCGGTGACTCTCCCGGCCTCGTTCCAGGAGCAGGACGACCGGGCAGAGCCGTTCATCTTCAATCATGTGTGCAACACTTTCACCATCCTTCATCGCCGGTTGAACGGAGATGAAGACGAGATCAGGGGTAAGCCGGCGGATCAGTTTCAATGTACCGAGACCGTCTTCGGCTTCGCCAACGACCATCTGACCCAGGGCGTGCAGAAGTTTTTTCAATTCCACTCGCTGCGTCTCGTCGGGATCCCCGAGTATTACGCGAAGTCCTTGCATGGCCTTGCCTCCAACTTATGCCTCTCTATCACTATGTCCCTAAAAATATTCTGTTTCCCCCGCATCATCATCATCAAATGCTAATTAACATTGGGCAGTACTTATATTGTAACGACCTGCGCCGTAGGCGTCAAAGGGTGTCTTCCATAAAAAGGCCGCCCAAGGGTCTTTTCTTATGGAAAAGCGAATCACATCCTCACCCATTCCCTCGTGGCGAGCATTGTTGCGCTCGCGCTTTTTTTCGCTTATATGGCTTTTCGCGTGGACGAATATTGCCGTTCAGGGATATAATGATACCGTCGTCTTCCCGTACAAAAAGATAGAACTGCAATAGGAGTAATGGTCATGGACTTCGCGCTGCTTTTCATCACAGGCCTGGGAGCCGGAACACTTGGCTCTCTGATCGGCGTGGGCGGCGGTTTCATCGTCGTTCCCGTGTTGCTGCTCCTCTTCGCTTATCCCCATACGTGGACAGTGGCCACGTCCCTCTTCTTCATTTTTATCAACTCGCTCGTGAGCAGTTACAACTACTCCCGCCAAAAGCGGGTGGACTTCGCCACCGGGATCCCCTTTGCCGTGAGCACGATTCCCGGCGCCCTCGCCGGCGCCTACCTGGTGCCCTATCTGTCGGGAAAGGCCTTTGACACGGCCTTCGCCGTGCTGCTGCTGCTGGTGTCTCTGTTCATGCTCTTTCGCCCCCAGGGACCGGCAAGGGACCGCACGCCCGACTGGCTGGGAAAAAAGACGACGCGGAAATTCACCGACGCCCATGGGGTGGAACACGAATACAGCTTCAGCCTGCTCTTCGGCATCATGGTCAGCTTTTTCGTCGGTTTCCTATCGAGCATCTTCGGCATCGGCGGCGGGATCATCCATGTGCCGGCCATGACCTTGATCATGGGCATTCCACCCCACATCGCAACGGCCACGTCCATGTTCATTCTCACCGTCTCGTCCTTCTTCGGCACGCTGCCCCATATCCCCGCCGGCGAGGTGCAGCCTGTAGCTGCTTTGGCCCTCGCTCTCGGCGCCATCGGCGGCGCGCAGATCGGCACCCGCCTGGCCCCGAAGGTAAATGCCCGGCGATTGATGCAAATCTTCGCCGTGATCATGTTCATGCTGGCCCTTCGCTTGTTTTTGCGGTAATTGAGAGTTTTTAAAACGCCAAGCCTGTCTGATGTTATATTCAGACAGGCTTATTATCATTTTAACCAAGTTTTTTCATTTCCACCGGATCAGAGCACTCGCGCCGTCCCCTCGTAGATCATCCCCCGCTCGGTGGCGTCCATGGTGACGACGGCGCCGTCGGAGAGCGCCTCGAAGGCCTTGTCGACACCGACGATGACAGGAATGCCGAACTGCAATCCCACGATGGCCGCGTGGGAGGTAAGGCCGCCTTCGACGGTGATGATGCCGGCGCAGCGTTCGATGGCCTGCACGTAATCTCGGTCCGTCCCGAAGGCCACCAGGATCTCGCCCTTCTCCAGCCGGGCGGCGTCGGCGGCGGAGCGACAGAGGCGCACCTTGCCGACAGCCTTCCTCCGGCCGATGCCCATGCCATGGGCCAACACCCGACCGGCCACATGGACCTTGAGCAGGTTCGTTGTGCCTGATACGCCGACCGGCACGCCGGCGGTGACGACGACGAGGTCGCCTGAGGCGATGCGCCCTTCCTGCAAGGCGCAGTCGATGGCGTCACCGAGCATCTCGTCGGTGCCCGCCGTTTCCCGCACCTTCATCGGCTCAGCGCCCCAGACGACAGCCATCTGGCGCATCACCCTCGTTTCCGGCGTCGCAGCGATGATGGGACAATCGGGACGGTAGCGGGAAACCATGCGGGCTGTTGATCCGGCTTTGGTTAAGGTGATGATCGCCTTCGCCCCCAGGTCGGCGGCGATGCTGCAGGTGGCGTGGCTGATCGAGTCGGTGACCGAACCGAGGCCGGCTTTGCGGCGGCGGTCCAGTTCCTCGTCATGGCGAAGCGCCTGCTCGGTGCGCATGGCGATGCGCGCCATCATCGTGACGGCCTCGACAGGGTACTTGCCGGCCGCCGTCTCGCCGGAGAGCATGATGGCGTCGGTCCCATCGAGGATGGCGTTGGCCACGTCGGTCGCCTCGGCCCGGGTCGGCCGGGGATTGCGGATCATCGAGTCGAGCATCTGGGTCGCCGTGATCACCGGCTTGCCGGCGATGTTGCACTTTTCGATGATCAACTTCTGGACGAGGGGGACGTCTTCCGTCGGGATGGCTACGCCGAGGTCGCCCCTGGCCACCATGATCCCGTCGGAGACGGCCAGGATCTCGTCGATGTTGTCGACGCCCTGATGGTTCTCGATCTTGGCGATCAACTGCATGGAAGCGCCGCGGTCCTCCAGGATCTTGCGGATGCCGAGCACATCGGAGGCGTCGCGGACAAAGGAGATGGCGACGAAATCCATGTCCTGGGCGATGCCGAACTCGAGATCCTTCACTTCCTTTTCGCTGATGGCCGGCATGCGCAAGGCCACGCCAGGGACGCTGACACCCTTGCGGCTGCTCACATCCCCGCCGTTTTTTACGAGGCAACGGATCTCGCCGGGCCGGATGTCGGTCACTTCCATTTCAATGTTCCCGTCGTCGATGAGCACGCGCACGCCCGTTCGCACATCCTCGACAAGCCCGGCGTAGCTGATCGGCAGGCGCTCCTTCGTCCCTAAGGACCCATCGTCGGGAAAAAGGGTCACTTCGGCGCCTTCCTCCAGGGTCGTTTTGCCGCCGGCCACCTGGCCGAGGCGGATCTCGGGGCCTTTCGTGTCGAGGAGGATGGCGATGGGCTGTTCCAAGGCCTGCGCCGCCTGGCGAACGGCGGCGATGCGGGCGGCATGCTCTTCATAGGTGCCGTGGGAAAAGTTTAACCGGGCCACCCGCATGCCGGCCCGGATCATCTCGGACAGGATGGCTGGGTCGGAACTGGCGGGTCCGACGGTACAGACGATCTTGGTGCGGGGCGTCCCGGACGGAGAAGCCTCCTGGGAAAATGCATGCATGAATTCGAACCTCCCATGGGAGCGCCTGGGCGCCTCCCCTTTTACCCCTTGCCTTTCTGCTGGGTCGTCGAATACTTCTTCAGCCCGCTGCCGGCTTCCTCCCGTGCCCGGAAAAATTGACCATACATTTACCTTCTCGTCACCAGCAGATAGACGAACCAGGCGCCCCCGCCGATCAGGAGCAGGGAGCCGAGCCGTGACTGATAGCCATAAAGGAGCGCCCCCAGAAGCAACACGATGACGGCGGCGCCATACAATCCCCCGCGTACCTTGGCCCAGTTTTGATCAGAGAACACATCGCTCACCCCGAGGGTAGTTTACCCCCGGCGTATTAAATGGATAACACCCCAGCCAGACGGTAAAGTTCTTCGTCGAGGCCGTTCCGTTCCGTCAACGCCTTGTCCAGGTTCTCCTCGACCAGTTCTCCCTTGCGCACGCCGAGCATGATGTTGCTCTGGCCGCGCAGGAGCGCCTCCACCGCCTGGGCGCCCATGCGGGAGGCCCAGATCCGGTCCGTCGCCGTGGGGTTGCCGCCGCGCTGGATGTGGCCCAGGATGGTCACGCGCGTCTCCAGTCCTGTCTTCTCTTCGATACGCTTGCCGATCTCAACGGCGCTGCCGGCGCCCTCGGCGACAAGGATGATCGAATGGAGCTTCCCCCGGTCATGGCCGCGCAGCAGGCGAGCGCAGACATCATCCAGATCAAAGGGAACCTCGGGGACGAGGATCGATTCGGCGCCGCCGCCCAGACCGGCCAGCAGCGCGATATGGCCGGCCCGTCGGCCCATCACCTCGATCACATTGGTCCGGTCGTGGGAGGTGGCCGTGTCCCGGATTTTGTTGATGGCGTCGAGAACCGTGTTCACGGCCGTATCGAAACCGATCGTGTAGTCGGTGCCAGGGATGTCGTTGTCGATCGTGCCGGGGATGCCGACGATGCGGATGCCGTGGCGCATCAAGGCCTGGGCGCCGCGAAAGGAGCCGTCGCCGCCGATGACGATGAGGGCGTCGATGCCGGCGTCCTTCAGTTTGGTCGCCGCCAGCGCCTGGTTTTTGGGTTCAAAAAACTCCTTGCTACGGGCCGTCCGCAACATCGTGCCGCCCCGGTGGATGATGTCGCCGACAGACCCCACATCGAGGGGGCGCATCTCGCCCGTTAAAAGCCCCGCAAAGCCGCGCAGGATGCCCGACACCTTGATCCCCCGGTAAATGGCCATCCGGACGACGGCGCGCACACAGGCGTTCATGCCAGGAGCGTCGCCGCCCGAGGTGAGGACGCCGATATGTTGGACCAACGCAATCCCTCCAACTGAAACCGTTCTTCAAAACAGAACCCTCTTTTTCCGCTGCTGAAAACTAGATTGCCCCCAACTCCCTGCCGGCTTGCGATCACAGAAAAAAAGACGCCGCCGGTTCTTCCGCCGGGGCGTCTTTGATACGATTACATCTCCGCCGCTTCTCGCGCGCCGGTTGCCAAGGGGCCGAAAGGTTCATCTTCGATGCAGTGCATCCCCAGGTTGCGGTACTTCCCGTAACGACCGTCGACCAGCTCCTGGGCGGAAAGGACCATCAACGACTCCAGTTCGTCGCTGAGCGCCGCTGCCAGCTCTTTGGCCGTGCCGATCGGGTTGCGGTGGGCGCCGCCGGAGGGCTCAGGCACGATGCGGTCGATCAGCTTCAGGTCTTTCAGCCGCTCGGCCGTGATGCCCATGGCGGCTGCGGCCTGCGGCGCCAGCGTGGCGTCTTTGAAGAGGATCGATGCGGCCGATTCCGGAGAAGCGACGGAGTAGACGGCGTGCTCCAGCATCAGCAGGCGGTCGGCCACGCCGAGGGCCAACGCGCCGCCGCTGCCGCCTTCGCCGATGATCACGGAGATGATCGGCACGGGCAGCGCAGCCATCTCCAGGAGGTTGCGGGCGATCGCTTCGGCTTGTCCCCGCTCCTCGGCGCCGATGCCGCAGTAAGCGCCCGGCGTGTCGATGAAGCAGATGATGGGCCGGCCGAACTTGGCCGCCTGGCGCATCAGCCGCAGGGCCTTGCGGTATCCCTCAGGATGGGGCATGCCGAAGTTGCGGTAGATGTTCTCTTTCGTATCCTTGCCCTTCACATGGCCGATGACGGTGACAGGACGTCCCTGGAAGCGGGCGATGCCGGCCATGATGGCCGGGTCGTCGCCATAGAGGCGGTCGCCCTTCATCTCATAGAACTCCTCGAAGAGGAGACGGATGTACTCGATCGTGTTGGGACGGTCCGGATGGCGGGCCAATTGGGCCTGCTGCCACGGTGTCAGGTCGCGGTAGATCTTTTTGCGCAGTTCCTCGGCCTTCTGTTCCAGCGTGGCGATCTCGCTGCTGAAATCCAGGTCCTTTTCTTGGGAGAAGGTGCGCAGTTCGTTGATTTTCGTTTCCAGTTCAAAAAGCGGTTTTTCAAAATCCAGCGGCAGCGCCATTAGCCTTCCACCCCCTCGACGGAATCACAGTTGTGCAGCGCCAGCAGCGCGGCCATTTGCTCGCGCATCTTCGGGCGCTCGATGATGATGTCGACCATACCGTGTTTTTGCAAAAATTCAGACCGCTGGAATCCTTCCGGCAGTTTTTGACGGATCGTCTGCTCGATGACGCGGGGGCCGGTGAAGCCGATCAAGGCGCCGGGCTCGGCGATGATCAGGTCGCCCAGCATGGCAAAGCTGGCCGTAACGCCGCCGGTCGTCGGGTCGGTGAGGACCGAGAAAAAGGGCAGCCCGGCCTCGGAGAGGCGGGTCAGGGCGGCGCTGGTGCGGGCCATCTGCATCAGCGAGAGGACGCCTTCCTGCATGCGGGCGCCGCCGGAAGCGGAAAACAGCACCAGCGGCAGGCGCAGCTTCAGCGCCCGTTCGGCGGCGCGAACGATCTTCTCGCCGACAACGGCGCCCATGGAGGCCATGATAAAGCGGGGATCCATGACGCCGAGGACAAAGGGGATGTCACAGATCCTTCCTTGCCCGGTCGTGATGGCCTCGCCCATTGACGTTTCAATCTGACACTTCTGAATTTTTTGTGCATAGCCAGGGAACTTGAGGGGATCTTTCGATACCAGTTCCCGGTCCCACTCGATGAAGGTGTTCTCGTCGACCAGCATATCGATCCGTTCCCGCGCCGTCATCCGAAAATGGTAACCGCACCGGCATACCTTCAGATTCTTCTCCAACTCTTTCGTCAACAGGATCTGCTGACACTGCTTGCATTTCACCCACAAACCATCCATTTGTTTATCGCGCCCCTTAATCGATAGTGTATCCAGTTGGTACGGTTACGCTGGGGACCTGCCCGCGGCGTGACATCATGGGTGGCGTGGGCCGAGGCTTGGGTGTGCTTACCCTCCCAAGGCCCCGCTCAGAATCTCATGGGCTTCTTCGGCTTCTGATTCGGGTACGAGGATTTCTACGGAACCTGAGTCGCCAAGATGAGGCACCCCGACAGGTCGCAACATGACGAGCAAACCTTCGTTCGTGAGTACGTTCTTCAACATTTCTGCGGTGGTGCGGTTGGGTGCGATGTAAACGACGGTCCACATAGGGAATCACCTCTCTCTTGTCTCCATTCAGATTCCGGCTTCAATTTCACCGTGCTTGGTAAAGATCGTGGCCCGGCCGCGGATCTTCATGGCCGATGTGTGTTCTGTGAACTGGGCAACCATGACCTCACCCTTGTCCAATTTCTCTGAATGGTGAAACCTCGTATCCTTGCCCCGGGTCAGGCCGATGATGGTTACGCCGTTTTCCAAGGCTTTGATGACGATGTACTCGCCACCGATGGCCGTTTCCTTTTCCAGCATAAGAGCACAACCTTCCCTGAGATTATGTCAATTTCCGTGTTGTCGCACGCTTGGAGACCCAGATCAGAACTAGAATAACACAATTTTTCCCTCCGATGCAAATAGTATCGAAGATCAATCGGTTATTCGTCATTCCTAGACGATTTTCATGCGAATCTCCTGGAAATGCTCCTTCAGCGCTGACCGCAGTTCCGGGGACGGGGTCACCCCAAAGGCCGAGTTCGGGGGATCGACTTTCCGATCGACCAGGAAGTTCAGTTGGACCGGCGTCGCTCCTTCATGGGCGCGGAGTATGGCGTTGAGCTTTTCCCGGACGGCCATGTCTGTCGAGGCCTCAGAAATCCATAGATGCAACACCGGGCGAGGGATTTCGCCGTTGGGTTCGCCCTCCCCATTCGCGCTGATTCCGTTTGCCGTCTCCCTGTTCCGACCTGTCAGCGCCATCGCAAGATCGGAAGCGGCGCTGGTCTGGGCCGCCGTGACTGGATCGACAGGCGCAGCCGGTTGGGTCGGATCGAACATCGTCGGATTGATTACCTTGAGATTCTCACAAAAGATTTTTTTGTTTTCTTCCTCGTAGTGGATTTTTCCTTCTAATATAACCGCGGCGTCGTCCTGAATTTTTTCGGCGCACTTTTCGAAGGTGCGCGGGAAGACGAGCACATCGACGCCGCCGCTCCAGTCTTCCAGGGTGAAATAGGCCATCAACTGGCCCTTCTTGGTCGTTGTCCGCCTAAGGGCGTGGATCAGCCCGCCCAGTGTCACCCGCTGCTGGTCGTTGTCGGGCTGGATGCGAGCGATCGTCATGGTGATCTGCTGCTCCAGCCAAGGTCGGAGTTCTTCCAGGGGATGGCCGCTGAAGTAGATGCCCAGCAGTTCTTTCTCCATGGCCAGGATCTCGCGGTGCGGGAAGTCGGCGATCTCCGGCAGGGGGACGGCCATTTCTGCCGATGCGCCGCCAGAAAACCCGGAGAAGCCGGAAAGCGCTCCGCTTCCATCTGACTCGCCCCATCCCTCTTCTCCCCCGCCGAAACCGCCAAAGTCAAAGAGGTTCATCTGTCCCGTCGCCAGGTCGCGCTGGCGGCGGGCGGCCACCTCCATGCACTTGTCCAGGACCTGCAAGAGAGGACGGCGCTTGCCCAGGGAAGAGAGCGCCCCCGCCTTGATCAGGCTTTCCAGGACGCGCCGGTTCGCCTGGCGGTTGTCGATGCGGGTACAGAAATCGTCAAGGGAGGTGAAGGGGCCGCCCGTTTCGCGGGCCAGCAGGATAGAGTCAATGGCCCCCCGGCCCACGTTTTTCACGGCCGCTAAGCCGAAGCGGATCTGCAGGCCGCCAGCGAGCGGGTCGGCGACAACGGAAAAATCGATCTCCGAGGCGTTCGCATCGGGCGGCAGGACGCGGATGCCGAGGCGCTGGCACTCGTCCACGTACTGGGCCACCTTTTCTGACGAATCGGCGACGCTCGTCAGGAGGCCGGCCATGAACTCGACAGGGTAGTTGGCCTTCAGGTAGGCCGTCTGGTAGGCGATGAGGGCGTAGGCTGCCGAGTGGCTCTTGTTGAAGCCGTAACCGGCGAAAAACTCCATCAGGTCGAAGATGTCGCCGGCCGTCTTATCGGAAATGTGATGGGCGACGCAGCCTTCGACAAACTGCTGGCGCAGGCCGGCGATGACCTCGGGCTTTTTCTTACCCATGGCGCGGCGCAGCATGTCGGCTTCGCCGAGGGTGAAGCCGGCCAGTTCGCTGGCGATGCGCATGACCTGTTCCTGGTAGAGGATGACGCCATAGGTGTCCTTCAGGATCGGTTCGAGGGCCGGGTGAAGATACTGGACCGTGGTTTGGCCGTGTTTTCGGCGGATGAAGTCGTCCACCATGCCTGACTGAAGAGGGCCCGGACGGTAGAGTGCCACCAGGGCGATGATGTCATCGAAGCTGTTGGGCTTTAGTTCCCGCAGGATCGCCCGCAGCCCCGAACTTTCCAATTGAAAGACGCCGAGGCTGTCAGCGCGGCTCAGCAGTTGATAGGCTTTCGGATCATCGAGGGGCAGGTCCTTGAGCGCCAGATCCAGGCCCCGGGAGCGGCGGATCTTATTGATCACGTCGCCGATCAGGGTGAGCGTCTTTAGCCCCAAAAGATCCATTTTTAAAAGGCCGATCTCTTCGACGGTGTCTTTCGGAAACTGAGTGGTGACGCCCTCTTCAGAGCCGCGCTGGACCGGCAGGTAGTCGATCAGGGGCGACGGCGCGATGACGACGCCGGCGGCATGGGTCGAAGCGTGGCGGGGCATCCCTTCGATGGCCCGGGCCGTCTCGACGAGATGGCCGATGCGCTGGTCTTGGCAGAGGGTCTGTAGTTCGGGACTGATCTCGACGGCTTTTTCGATAGTCATGCCCAGTTCGGCCGGGATGGCCTTGGCTACCTTGTCCACATCGGCCAGGGGCAGGTTGAGCACGCGGCCCACATCGCGGACGGCGGCCCGGGCGGCCATCGTTCCGAAGGTGATGATCTGAGCGACCCGGTCGGATCCGTACTTGTGGACCACATAGTCGATGACCTCGCCGCGCCGCACGAAGTCGAAGTCGATGTCGATATCAGGCATGGAGACCCGTTCGGGGTTTAAAAACCGCTCGAAGAGCAGGTTGTATTCGATGGGGTCGATGTCGGTGATGCCCAGCACATAGGCGACAAGGCTCCCCGCCGCCGATCCCCGGCCGGGACCGACGAGGATGCCCTCGCGGCGGGCGAAGGCACAGAAGTCCTGAACGATGAGGAAGTAGCCGGCGAAACCCATCCGGCAGATGGTCTGCAACTCGAAGGCGAGGCGGCGACGGTAGTCCTCGCGCTTGGCGCAGCCGCGCCAAGCCATCCCCTGGCTGCAGAGGTAGGTCAGGTACTGCTCCGCATCACTCCAGGGAACGCCCGGCCAAGGGGCGCGATCGTGCTCCCGCCGCCACTGGACGAAGGCCGGCTCGTCAGGAATCGGGTAGGCTGGCAGGTGATGCTTGCTGAAATCAAATTGGAGATCGCAGGCCTCGGCGATAGCAAGGCTGTTGGACAGCGCCCCAGGCACTTCCCCGAAGAGCGCCGCCATCTCGCGAGCGCTTTTCAGGTAAAACTCAGCGCCATCAAACTTCATCCGGTCCGTGTCCTGGAGCGTCTTGCCCATCTGGATGCACATGAGCACATCCTGGATGTAGGCGTCCTTGCGCTCCACATAGTGGACGTCGTTCGTCGCCACGAGTCCGAGCCCCAGTTCGCCGGCGAGGCGGATGAGGCTGCGGTTGGCCTGCTTCTGCTCGGGGATGTCGTGATCCTGCAGTTCGATATAGTAGTTGTCGCGGCCAAAGATGTCCCGGTAAAAGGCGGCCCGCTCCCTCGCCTGTCGTTCCTGACTGTTGAGAAGCAGCCGGGGGATCTCGCCAGCCAGGCAGGCGCTGAGGGCGATGAGGCCTTTGCTGTGGCGGGCCAGGCGGTCATGGTCGACGCGCGGTTTATAGTAGAAGCCCTCCGTATGGGCCTGCGAAACGAGGGCCGTCAGGTTGCGGTAGCCTTCGAGGTCCTTCGCCAGTAGCACCAGGTGGTGCTGATCGCTGTCCTTCTGGGGATCGCGGTCCAGCATGGTCCGTGAGGCCACATAGACCTCGCAGCCGATGATCGGCTTCACACCGCGCGCTTTGGCTTTTTTATAAAAATCGATGACGCCGTACATGACGCCGTGGTCGGTGATGGCCAGGGCGGGCATGTCCAGTTCAGCGGCGCGATCGACCAGCCTGCCGATGCGGGCCGCCCCGTCGAGGAGGCTGTATTCGGTGTGGACGTGGAGGTGGACGAATGTGGAGTTGTTTGGCTTACGGATATCGCTCGTGATCACGCGGCTTGACATCCTTTTCCTTACGGCTTGCTTAGAAATGAAATCGAAACTTACGTTTATTGTAATGCGGCTTCGACCTTTTGTTAACTCGCATAATGAGGAGGAACAGCAATCCATATTAAGTCCAAGCAGACAAGCGCGGTTTTTTGTGCTATACTGGTAATTGGATTTAATTGCCAAATCAAACACAAGGGGATAAACCGTATGTTAAAAGAAGTACGTTTTATTCATTGGAAAAGCTTCGGCGATACTACTCTTTATATTGATCCATTGACGGTTTTAATCGGCGCAAACGCGAGCGGAAAAACAAATGTGATCAACGGCCTTGACTTTTTAAGCCGGATTACAAGCGGGAAAGATATTCTGACATCATTAAAGGGAGACATGCAGTCCGACCCCATTCGAGGCGGCGTCGAATGGGCTACGCTTCTGCCCCATGACCGGTTTACCCTGAAAGCCTTGGTCTATGGTCGAGAAAACATCGATTATCTTTATAGCATCACTGTTTTAACCAAGCCCACAGTCGAACTTTTTTCAGAATCGATTGTAAAGATACAACGAGACGCTACCAAAAACAGGGAAATAGCTATCTTTATTACTGAGCTTCCTAATACGGAATCTTCGGGGATAACAGTGCAGTTAAACAACGAAAACTTTGGTATCGAATGGAATTTTAAACGTTCTTATTCAGTGTTGAGCCAGCTCAACGGATCTCAGTTCGGTCAGGAATTTGATGTCGCCGTTGACACCGTATCCAAAACACTTTCAAACATTTTTGTTTTAGACCCTTTTCCAAAACGCATGGGAAATTATACCCCACTCTCGAAAGACTTAGCAAATGACGCTTCTAACATTGCTGGCGTATTGGCCGGGAGAGCCGATAAAGATGCAATCGAAAGGCTCTTGTCCAGTTATGCCAGTCGGTTGCCCGAATGTGAAATTAAAAGAGTCTGGACGAAAACCGTCGGAGAGTTTAAGAGCGATGCCATGCTTTATTGTGAGGAACAGTGGAGCCCGGACCGAATTATTACCCTCGATCCGCGAGGAATGTCTGACGGAACACTTCGGTTCTTGGGAATTCTTACTGCGTTGCTAACAAAACCTTCAGGCTCACAAATTGTGATCGATGAGGTTGACAACGGCCTTCATCCCTCTCGCGCAGGGTTACTCCTCACCGTACTGAAGGAGATCGGTCAAAAACGAAACATTGATGTGCTAGTAACAACACACAATGTAGCGTTGTTAAACGAGTTAGGCCCGGAACTAATTCCTTTCGTCATGGTAGCGCACCGTGAATCCAAAAGCGGTCTAAGCAAATTATCGCTGCTTGAAGAAATCGAACAGTTTCCCAAACTTCTCGCGTCCGGGCCTCTCGGATTTATTGTAAGCAAAGGACGCATTGAGCACGCGCTCCGTCAGGAGGGCAAGTCTTCATGAACAAGGTTTTGATTCTTGACACATCATTTTTATGTTGTATGCTCAATGTTCCCGGAAAGAATACCTGCGGAAAAAACAACGAGTGGAACCATAAAACTGTTAATGAATATATCGAAAAAGCGATTCAGGAAAAGTACACAATCGTGCTGCCTCTAGCCACGATTATTGAGACTGGAAATCATATCGCACAGGCCTCAAGCTTTCGTTATGAGAAAGCGATGGAACTCGGTAGTCTGATGAGATTGGCTGCTGAACACCACTCGCCTTATGCTGCTTTCACGGATCAGTCAGCTTTTTGGAATGATCAGGGTCTAACGGAGTTGGCTTCGCATTGGCCTGTTCGCGCCAACGAAGGCCTTTCGATTGGAGACGCCTCCATTACAATAATCGCCGACTATTACGCAAAAACAGGTATCATTGTGGATATTGCTACGGGTGACACGCAGCTAAAGGCATACGAGCCGGCAAGACCAGCCAACGTGCCAAGGAGGAAACGGTAAAATAAATTGAAAATTTTTAGGCGGCCAAAGGCTACCTCAGACTGTCGACAAAAGTTCGTTTTCGGCAGTCTTTTTTATTTTTCTTTTTTTGAGACTATGATCGCTCAGGATACTCCGCCAAGTCAGCCACTTCCCCACCCGTTGTCACCACAAGTTGGTCAACCGTGATCGGCAAGGCCGAGTTGGCCGTCCCGGCGGCGATGTAGACGACGGGGAATCGGCGAAGGCTCTCATCAATGAAGATGCGCATCGGCGCTGGCAAGGCAAAGGGGCAGACACCGCCGGCCCGGTAGCCGGTGAGGGCAAATGCCTTGTCAGGGTCAACGAACTTGGGCCGACCGCCAGCCAGCGATTTTAACTTTTTCAAATCCACCCGAACATCGCCGCTGGTGACGACAAGGACGGGATCGTCTTTGATTTGAAAACAAATGGTCTTGGCAATCGCTCCGACTTCAACGCCGACGGCCTCGGCGGCCAGTTGGGCGCTGGAGGTGGAAACGTCGAAGAGCATGGGTTTGAGACCCAACTGAAACGTATCGAGGTGCCGGCAGACCCGCTCCAGCGCATCTGACTGCGATTCCGGGTGTACAGGTTCTTGCGTCAGGGATTCCGGGGCAACGACAGACATAAGACAGCCTCCTACCGTTTAACACGTAAGCGCCGTCAAGCGCATCGCTTTCATTATAAGAAAAAAGCCGTCTATCGTCCAATCGGCTCAATCGTCCAGTCTGCATCGATATTCCATCTTCGGCATTACTGTATTTGTTTTTTGATGTTAGCTTATCGGCGGTCGGTTCATTGGCATTGGTATGCCGATATCGGCTTATCAATCTCAGTTCATCGATTTAAGCTTGTCGGGCATCTGCTAATCAGCCGAGCAACGCAACTATGGCTTCCCTCGAAGGCCCAACCGGACCGTTAAGACAAGCACCTATGGGCCATCGCCCCATATTTTAAAGCAGGCTAACATGATTAGCCGAATGAAACAATCGTCTCGAAGGAGGAACGGCCATGGGCGATTGCTTCCCCCTCTGCAACGCCCCGGTGGGCCATAGGGTGCGCGTCACCGACCTTCAACTGGAGGGATTTCAGCGGCGACGCATGCTGGACATCGGACTGGTCCCGGGAACTGAGGTGAAGGTCATCCGACGGAGCCCTATCGGCGATCCGACGGCCTATCTCGTCCGGGGCGCCGTCATCGGCCTACGCAAAAATGAGGCGTCAAAAGTCTTGGTAGAAGAAGAATAGCCCGGAAGGAGCGAAAAACGGGTGATGAAAAACCGATGCCGGTCCTGCGCCAGTGGCGCCCTTTCTGTGGACGTGATCATGCGCAGCCGGTACAATGTTCGGCAAGATACGGAGCGGGAAAAGGTGATCGCCCTGGCCGGAAATCCCAACGTGGGCAAGACGACCGTCTTCAACAGCTTGACCGGTTTGCGTCAGCACACAGGCAACTGGCCCGGCAAAACGGTCACCCAAGCCCAGGGGCGATTTTTGCACCGCAATCAGCCCTTTCTGCTTGTCGACCTGCCGGGGACCTACTCCCTCCTGGCTCACTCCGCCGATGAGCAGGTGGCGCGCGATTTCATCTGTTTTGGCCGCCCTGACGCCACCATCGTCGTCATCGACGCGACCTGCCTCGCCCGCAACCTCAACCTGGCCTTGCAGGTGATGGAGATTACCGGCAAGGTGGTCCTCTGCGTCAACCTGATCGATGAGGCCGAGTGCAAAGGGATCCGCATCGACCTGGACACGCTGTCACAAAAGCTGGGCGTGCCTGTCATCGGTACGGCCGCCCGCTCGGGCCGGGGGCTTTTCGAGTTAAAAGAGGTCCTTTACGGCGTCGCCATGGGACAGATCGAACCGGCGCCCCCGCCTGTAAAATATGACGAGGAAGTGCAGTCAGCCGTCGATCAGTTGCTGCCCCGGCTTGGGCCCCTCCTGCAAGGGTTGCCCCACCTCAATCCCCGTTGGGTAGCCATGCGGCTCCTCGACGGCGACGATCCCTTTCTCGATTCCCTCACCGAGTGCGATTGCGCCTTCGAGATGGCGGCAAAGGGGGAGATGGCCCTATGCGCCCAGTGATCTCCCCTGTCGCTCCCCCAGCGACGCCTCCGGAGGGCCACGGCCGCATCCGCAACCTGGCCAAGGAAGCGCGACAACGCTTCGGAACGTCCATGGCCGATCGTATCGTCGGCAACATTTACCGGCAGGCCGAATCGATCGCCGCCGATGTGGTGCAGGTGTCTCCGGAAGCGGGGCGATCCTGGGATCGCCGGCTTGACAACCTCCTGACCTCGCGCTGGTTCGGCTACCCCGCCATGTTGGCCTTGTTGACGCTCGTCTTCTGGCTGACCATCGAAGGGGCCAACATTCCCTCGGCCATACTTGCTTCGGTCCTCTTTACCGGCCAGGAATGGCTGGCCGAACTGTTCGTATGGCTTCACGCGCCCCTGTGGCTAAAGGGGCTGCTTGTCGACGGCGTCTACCGCTGTCTGGCCTGGGTGATCTCGGTCATGCTGCCGCCCATGGCCATCTTCTTCCCTCTCTTCACCCTGCTGGAGGATCTCGGTTACCTGCCCCGCGTCGCTTTTAACATGGACCGCCTGTTCCAGTGGGCCGGCGCCCATGGCAAGCAGTCCCTGACGATGAGCATGGGCTTCGGCTGCAATGCCGCCGGCGTCGTCGCTTGCCGCATCATCGACTCGCCGAGGGAGAAGATCATCGCCGCACTCACCAATAATTTCGTCCCCTGCAACGGACGCTTCCCCACGCTGATCGCCCTTTCCACCATCCTCACTGGGGGCTACCTGGGGGTCACCCTGGGTCAAGGTCTTGGTTCGCTGATCATCGTTGGCCTGGTGGTGCTGGGCGTTGCCGTCACCCTGGTCGTATCATGGCTGTTGTCGAAGACGCTGCTCCAGGGCGAGGCCTCTTCTTTTTCGCTGGAACTGCCGCCCTTTCGCAAACCTCAGGTGGGCCGGATCATCATCACGTCCATCATCGACCGGACCTTCTTCGTCCTCTGGCGCGCCGTCAAAGTAGCCGCGCCGGCTGGCGCCCTCATCTGGCTGTTGGCGAACATCCCCGTAGACAACCAGAGCCTACTCGCCGCCCTGGCGGGACTTCTCGATCCTCTCGGCCTGTCTCTCGGCATGGACGGTTTTATCCTCCTGGCCTTCCTCCTCGGCCTGCCGGCCAACGAGATCGTCCTGCCTATCTTGATCATGGGCTACCTTGCCCAAGGCAGTCTCGTCGAAATAGAGGAGGTCGGCGAACTGGCCCGGCTCTTCGTCGATCACGGATGGACCTGGCTGACGGCGGTCAACGTGATGCTCTTTTCTCTCCTGCATTTTCCCTGCGCGACGACGTTGCTGACGATGGGTAAAGAGACAGGTTCCTGGCGCTGGCCTGCCCTCTCTTTTTTCTTAAATACAGCCTTGGCGATGGCGGTCTGTTTCATCGTGGCGCTAACGGCGCGGGGCTTGCATCTCGTTTAATTCGGATAATCCTCGTCATCTTATGACCCATCTCTCTGCGGTTTCACCTTTTTTGGGCATATTCAACTAGGGGCTTATCGCCTTACTCATCTTGTCGCATATGTAAGCCACGGATCCAGCGCATCGGCCGGATTCTTTTTTTCACTTTCGCCTGCAGCTTGATAGTAACCATTCTCCCCCTGCGACCGCACCAGACCCGCCCGCTCCAACAGGTCCAGGCAGCCGAGGGTCTTGCTTATGACCATATAGGGCTGGCTCTCGATCTGCCGGGGATAGAGGCGCGCGGCGATCTCGCGCAGGGGCGACGGTCCCTGTTCCCTCACAATGGCATGGACCTCCAGCGCTTTCTGGCGGTAATGGTCGACGGTGGCGTCTAGTTCCGCCGCAAGGTCTGTGAAAGGTTGACCATGGCCGGGATAGAGGGTCTCGGCATCGAGGCGGCGCAGCCGGTCGAGGCTCTTCAGGTACATGGGGAGCGTGGGCACCCGTTCCCCTTCCACATGATAGATGAAAGGATTGGGCGCCAGCCCGGGAATGACCGTGTCGCCGGTGAAAAGCCAGCGATTTTTCTTTTCCCAGAGCGCCACATGGCCGAGTGAGTGGCCCGGTATGTCCACCACGTCAAAGCGCAGGCTGCCTGTAACGATGGTCTCCCCTTCTTCAAGGGGCTGGAAGGTCACGCCAGCGGGGCGATACTTCTCGGGTATCCAATGGTTGGTGTCGAATTGGCTGGGGTCCCAGCCGGGGGGCAGATCCCATCCGTCAAAAAAGCCGATCGCCTTCTCGCTGCTCAGGCGCAGCGTGTACAGATCGAGGGGATGGAGGCGCACAGGAATGCCCGCCTCCTTCGCCAGGACCTGGGCGAGGCCGACATGGTCCGGATGAAAATGGGTCACCACAATCTCCTTGAGCGCTGCCACAGGGCAACCCAGGGCCTCCAATCGTTCCGTCAGGATGGTGTAAGCCTCCCGCGTCGGCGGACCGGTATCAATCAGCATGGGCCGTTCGTCATCGACAAAAAAGACATTCACATCGCCGACCATATAGGGGGTAGGCAGGGCGATGGGGATGATCTGTGCCATCAGACATTCACTCCTTACAACGTGAACCGCCGGACCGTTATTCAGGCAGTCCCCCCCCAAAAGCCTACCACATCCGATGCCGTCGCGTCGACCAATTCGTTCCTATGACGAGGCCCGACCCTTAGCCAGTCCGGGCCGCGCCAGTTCCTCTGGCTTCAACAGTTCATCCAACTCCCTTTCCGAGAAAGCGCCCGATTCGAGGAGAACCACTCGGATGGACCGGTTTTGGGCGATGGCCTGCTTGGCCAAGGCGGAGGCCTGGTCATACCCAAGCCGGGGCAAGAGCGCTGCAATCAGGCTGACGCTGTTCTGCAAGTGATGGAGACAGCGGCCCTCATCGGCGGTAATGCCCCGGATGCAGCGCTCGGCAAAGAGCCGCATCGCCCGGCTCAGCGTCTCCATGGCCGGCAGGAGGCTGTCGGCAATGAGCGGCAAAAAGGCGTTCAACTCCAACTGACCGGCCTGAGCCGCCAGGGTGACGGCCAGGTCGCGGCCCATCACATCATAGGCCGCCTGGGTGAGCATCTCAGCCATGACGGGGTTTACCTTGCCAGGCATGATCGTCGACCCGGCCTGCACGGGCGGAATCCGGATCTCCGCCAGGCCGGCCCGCGGGCCTGAGGAGAGGAGGCGCAGGTCGGACGAGAGCTTGACCAGGCTGGCCGCATTCGTCTTCAGCAGTCCCGAGACCTCGACAAAGACGTCGGCGTTTTGTGTGCCGTCAACCCGGTCATCCATGGCAAGCACATCCAAACCGCTCAAATCGCGCAGCCGTTCCATCACCAGCAAGAGGTATCGTCGATCGGCGTTCAGGCCGGTGCCGACGGCGGTGCCACCCAGGTTGACATAGCGCAGCCTCTCTCCGGCCTGAAGATAGCGCAACCGGTCCCGGGCGATGGCGCCGGCCCAGGCGGAAAACTCCTGGCCCAAGGTGATCGGCACGGCGTCCTGCAACTCCGTTCGCCCCACCTTGAGGACGCCGTCGAACTGAGCCTCCTTTTCCCGCAAGGCGCCGTGCAGCGCCGCGCAGGCATCGGCCAGGGGGCGCTGCAGGCGGAGCACGGCAAGTCGCAGCGCCGTCGGGTAGACGTCATTCGTTGACTGGGACAGGTTCACATGGTTGATCGGGTGGATCCGGCTGTAATCGCCCTTTTGACCACCGAGGATTTCTATCGCCCGGTTGGCGATGACCTCGTTCATATTCATGTTGGTTGAGGTGCCGGCGCCCCCCTGGAGGGCGTCTACGATGAACTGTTCCTTCCGCTCCCCGGCGGCGATTTCCGCGGCAGCCTGGATGATGGCCTTGCCCCGCGCCTCATCGATGAAGCCCAATTGCAGGTTGGCCTCTGCGGCCGCTCTTTTGACGACAGCCAAGGCCTTGATCAGTTCGGGATGGACGGTCCGGCTGGAGACGGAAAAATTCTCATCGGCCCGGGCCGTATGAATCCCGTAATCGGCGTCGGCGGGGATTTCCTTTTCTCCGATCAGATCTCGTTCAATTCGGTGCAATGTGATCATCCCCCATCAATGAGAGGTTGCCCGAGCTGAACGGACCTCATGAACGGCTTGCGTCCCCGCCGATAAAACCTCTGGTATAATGGGTGTATGATCGAATTGAAAAAACAGGAGTGGACAACCATGTTGCTGCGCGACGCCGTAGAATCGGATCTGCCTGCCATCGTCGCCATTTACAACTCCACCATCGCCAGCCGGCTGGTGACAGCCGATACGACGCCTGTTTCCGTGGAGAGCCGCCTACCCTGGTTTCACGACCACTATCCCAATGGCCGCCCCCTCTGGGTCCTGGAAGTGGACGGGGTCATCGCCGGCTGGCTCAGCTTCCAGTCCTTTTACGGCCGACCCGCTTACGCCGGAACCGTCGAGGTGAGCATCTACATCGCCGAGTCGTTCCGCAGCCGGGGGATCGGCCGCTTCCTGCTGCAAAGCGCCATCGAGGCGGCGCCGGCCATGGAAGTACATACCCTGCTCGGCTTTATCTTCGCCCACAACCTGCCGAGCCTCGCCCTTTTCGAGGCGCTGGGCTTTGCGCGCTGGGGACACCTGTCCCGTGTGGCCGTTCTGGATGGTGTGGAGCGGGATCTGGTGATCTGCGGACGGCGCGTCACGGGCTAGGATCTTACGCAGGTTTTGTCAGGGGCCGACGGACGCTTCAGCGGGATTTTCAGCGCTGATCAGCACTTCATCGGCGATCCGATCGAGCGCTTCCGCCGCCGGCGTCCGGATCACCCAGTCAGCGCGGTCATCCAGCGGTGTCGGCTCAGCGTTGATGATCAGCAGCCGCGCCCCGCGCTCGACGGCCCAGAGGGGACAGAGATTGGCCGGGCTGACAGCCAGCGAGGAGCCCACAACGACGAAAAAATCGGCCTGCCGGCTCCAGCGGACGGCTTCAGTCCAGGCTTCCTCAGGCAGCCCCTCGCCGAAGAGCACCACATCGGGCCGTAACATTCCCCGGCAGCGGGGGCAACGGCATTCGTCGCCCCGGCGGTAGCGCCCCTCCTGGTAATCGGCTTCCCAGTCGGAACGCGCGGGCAGCATTTGCCGACTGTCGTATCCGGCGCGGCAGGAGAGGCAACTCACCGTCCGCAGCGTGCCGTGCAACTCGACGACCCTCTCCGAACCGGCGCGCTGGTGCAGGCCATCGACGTTCTGCGTGATGACTTTTTGGAGAAAACCGGCCTGTTCCAACTGGGCCAATCGAAGGTGGCCCAGGTTGGGCGCCACCTCCCAGAGACGGGCGATGCGCCACTGATAAAAAAAATAGAAGGCATCGGGCTGCCCAAACATCGCCTCCGGCGTGGCTAGGCTCTCGGGCTGCTGTTTCCACAGCCCCCGGGCGGAGCGGAAGTCGGGCAGGCCTGATTCGGTGCTCATCCCCGCGCCTGAGAAAAGGACGGGGCATTTGGCCTTTTTCCAGGCAGCGGCGATGCGCCCGAGCATCCCTTCCTCGCTGATCCAATCCTCACTGTTCCTTTCCTCTTGGCCGATGTTTTTTCCCTTGACCAACCGGCGACACGCCCTTTCCATTCTATATTCATCATTCATCGTAAGGAAAAGCGGACGGAAAAACAACGCGCTGATTCTCCCTTCAGAACCTCTTCCACGGCGCTTCCCCACCCTCTATCATACCGAATAATTTGCTCGGAGCCTGCGGCTTCGGGTCTTTTGGTTTTCGTTCATTTTGAGATTCTGCTTGGAAACTCTATGTGAAAATTCGTCCATCCGCTGTCTCGATCTGCCAGCGATGAACCGCCTCTACGGCATCTTCCCTGGGCGCTTCCGCCCTGGTCAGCGCCGCTGATGTATGGTAACGGCGATGGACAAGAAAAGACTGCCTCAGCGGGCAGCCTTTTTGCTCATCATATACCTTTTGTTGCTTATCGGCACGCTTCCGTAACGGCGCTTCTTACGCCGTTCCTTACGCCGTTTCTATCTTCGCCGCATCCTCCAACCCCAACTCCTTGACAAAGATCTCTTGAAGCTTGAACTTCTGGATCTTGCCGGAGGCGGTCATCGGGAAGTGATCGACAAAGCGGACGTATTTGGGGATCTTGTAGCGGGAGATCTTGCCGCGGCAGAAGGTGCGGATCTCCTCTTCTGTCGCCTCTTCGCCCTCCTTGAGGATGATGCAGGCCAACGCCTCTTCGCCGTACCTGGGATCGGGCACGCCGACGACCTGCACGTCCTTGACCTTCGGGTGGGTGAAAAGGAACTCCTCCACCTCGCGGGGATAGATGTTCTCACCGCCGCGGATGATCATGTCCTTGGCCCGCCCGGTGATCCGGCAGTAGCCTTCCTCGTCCATGGTGGCCAAATCGCCCGTGTGCAGCCAGCCTTCGGCGTCAATCGCCGATTCCGTCGCCTCGGGGTTGTTGTAGTAGCCCTTCATGGTGCCGAAACCGCGCGCGCACAGTTCGCCCTGGGTGCCGCGAGGGATTTCCAGACCCGTGTCGGGGTGGACGATTTTCACCTCCACATGGGGGAGGGCTTTGCCAACGGTGCAGACGCGGCGCTCCAGGCTGTCATCGGTGCTCGTCTGAGTGATGACCGGCGAAAACTCGGTCTGTCCGTAGGCGATGGTGATCTCGCGGATGCCCATCCGGTCAATCACCTTGCGCATCACCTCAATAGGGCAGGGCGAGCCGGCCATGATGCCGGTCCGCAAGGAGGTGAGGTCGTACTTGGCAAAATCGGGATGGTCCAACTCGGCGATGAACATGGTGGGCACGCCGTAGAGGACGGTGCCGTGCTCCTGCTGGACCGCTTCCAGGACGCCTTTCGGCGTAAAGTACTCCAGCGGCACCATGGTGGCCCCCTTGCAGACACAGGCGAGGGAACTCATGACACAGCCGAAACAGTGGAAGAGCGGCACAGGGAAGCAGAGCCGATCTTCATGGGTCCACTTCTGGCAGTCAGCCACCATGTTGGCGTTGTTGATGATATTGGCATGGCTCAGCATAACCCCCTTGGGAAAGCCCGTCGTCCCGGAGGTGTACTGCATATTGATGACCTCGTCGTAGTGGAGGTCACGCTGGCGCTCAGCCAATTCCGCATCGGAGACAGCGCGGCCCATGTCGATGAGATCCTGCCAACTGTACATGCCGGGATGCTTCGCCTGGGGATCGCGGCCGATAAAGATGACGTTTTTCAGTTTGGGCAGCCAACGGACGTTGAGCCGGCCCGGCTCGGAATCGCGCAGCCCCGGACAGAGTTCGTTGACGATCTCCACGAAGTTGTTGTCTCGGAACCCGTCGATCAGGATCAGGGTAGTGGCGTCCGACTGGCGCAGCAGGTACTCCAGTTCAAAGGAGCGGTAGTTCGTGTTCACCGTCACCAGGACAGCGCCCATCTTGGCGCTGCCGAACTGGGTGTAGATCCATTCGGGATAGTTGGTCGCCCAGAGAGCGATATGTTCCCCTTTTTGGACGCCTAAGGCCATCAGTCCCTTAGCCACCTCGTCCGCCTTCTCGCGGAACTGGGTGTAGGTCAAGCGTAGATTGCGGTCGTCAGTGTAGACCAGAGCTTCCTTTTCGGGATAGCGGGCCGCTGTCTGATCCAGCAGGTCCCCAATCGTGATTTGCAACAATTCGGACAAGTACGTCACTCCTCGATTCGCGATCCGTTCCACTTACTCCCGAAAAGGGTGTAGAAAAAGCCAGGGTTCCGCAGGGAATCCTGGTCTGAAACGGTCTTCCTATTCGCGAATGAGGCAGAAAAATCCTTCGCATGTTCAAATGTTTTTTATGTTTTATTCAATTGATGTGCAACGTTCCCCCACTAATACTTCCGCGCAACATCAGAAACACGGCTCAACCAGAGCGCCAGCACCAGGAGATACCCGAAGAAATAGACATAGGCAAAACGTTCGGGAATCACCGGCCCTGCCAGGATCAGCAGCAGCGAAACGGCGCCGATAGCGATAAATTGGTTTGCCACCCAACGGACGAGGCCCTCCTTGTCCTTCGCCTCATCGTAACCGGCCAGCCATTCCACCGTCTGTCCCTTTTTAAGAGCGAAGCCCCAGGCGAAAAAAAAGACCATGTTGAAGAGCGGGAGCAGGGTGTTCACTTTCATGACCGTTTCCTCCCTTCCCATAGGAAAAGGGGCGCCCCGGCGCCCCTTCTTGCTGATGTTCTGCTTCGATTGCTGCATGGTTTGGTTTCTATCGACGGGGCTCCCCTTGGATTGCGCCGGCATAACGCCCTGAATATCTGAATAAGCGAACCGCATTTCATGCCGCCCGTTGAGACCCGCCTCCGCTACACCTGCCTCATATCGGCGATCCCATTGACAAAGGACGCCACAACGGGGCGCATCCGTTCAAACTCGACCAAGAAGGCGTCGTGACCGTGGGGGCTTTTCAGTTCCCAGTAGCCGGCGTCACAGCCGGCTTTTTTCATGATCTCGGCCATCTCGATCATATAGACGGGCGGGTAGATCCAGTCGGAATCAACGCCGATGAAAAGCGTCCGGGCGGCGATGGAGGCGAGTGCCTTCTCGTAGCCGCCGCGGCCGCGGCCTACATCAAG
Source organism: Heliomicrobium undosum (assembly GCF_009877425.1). Taxonomy (NCBI): domain Bacteria; kingdom Bacillati; phylum Bacillota; class Clostridia; order Eubacteriales; family Heliobacteriaceae; genus Heliomicrobium; species Heliomicrobium undosum. The sequence continues at coordinate 42,276 of NZ_WXEY01000021.1, forward strand.
CAAGTCCATGGCCTTGCAGAGGTACATGTAGGTGTTGGCGTCAAAACGTTGGACCAGTTTGTCGCCCTGGTAGTGCAGGTAGCTCTCGATCTCGAAGCGGTTGTCAAAATCAAAGTATGCCTTCGGCTGGTTGTTCGTCATCCGTCGTCCGAACCGGGCGGTGAAGAGTTCGTCGCTGCGGTAGGTGACCATGCCGAGCATCCGGGCGATGGCGAGGCCCTGGGCCGGCCCTTTTCCGGGCGCGTAGTCACCGCCGTTCCAGGCGGGATCGAGCATGATCGTGCGGCGCATGATCTCGTTGAAGGCGATGCCCATGGCCGTCATGCGGCCGGCCGTGGCGATGGGCAGCAGGCCGTCCATCATGTCCGGGTAGGTGACGCCCCATTCGAGGACCTGCATGCCGCCCATGGAACCGCCAGCCACGAGCAACAGCCGTTCGATGCCCAGGTGATCGATGAGCGCCTTCTGCACCCGCACCATGTCGCGGATGGTGTAGACAGGAAAGTCCATCCCATAGGGACGTCCCGTCTCCGGGTTGATGCTGGCCGGCCCCGTCGTTCCCCGGCAGCCGCCGAGGACGTTGGAACAGATGATGAAAAAGCGGTTCGTGTCAAAGGGCTTGCCCGGGCCGATCAGGTCGTCCCACCAGCCCGGCGCCTTTTCGGCCGGGTGGTTCTTGCCGGCGGCGTGATGATCCCCCGTCAATGCGTGGGCGATCAGGATGGCGTTGGAGCGTTCCCGGTTCAGGACGCCATAGGTCTCATAGGCCACCGTGATGGGGCCGAGCCGGCTGCCCGATTCCAGCACAAAGGCGTCGGACCCCTCGGCGAAGGTAAACGTTTGGGGTTGGACGATCCGTTCGCGGCTTCCCATCAACCCCCAGTTGGCAACGGCCCCAGTGCTCATTCGGATCCCGCCTTCTTACGCCCGGCCTTCGGCGGCCCGCAGCGCCTGATCAAGGTCTTCTATCAAATCGTCCGGGTCTTCCAGACCGATGGAGAGGCGCACCAGATCGGGGCTGACGCCGGCGGCGCGCAAAGCCTCCTCGGAGAGTTGGCTGTGGGTCGTCGACGCCGGGTGGATGACGAGGGACTTGGCGTCGCCCACGTTGGCCAGGTGGGAGAAGATCTGCAGGCTGTCGATGAAACGACGCCCCCCTTCGACGCCGCCTTTGATGCCGAAGGTGAGGATGGCGCCGGCGCCCTTGGGCAGGTATTTTTTCGCCAGATCGCAGGAGGCGTGGTCGCTGCACTCGGGGTAGGAAACCCAACTGACCAGCGGGTGGTTCCGCAGGAAGTCGACGATGTGGCGAGTGTTGCTCACATGGCGATCCATCCGCAGGGAGAGGGTCTCCACACCGTGGAGCAACAAGAAGGAGTTGAAAGGGCTGATACAGTTGCCCATATCGCGCAGGAGTTGCAGACGCGCTTTGACGACGAAGGCCGCCGGGCCGATGTCCTTGGCGTAGACGACGCCGTGGTAGCTCGGGTCGGGGTTGATGAACCCGGGGAACTTGTCGTTCTGAGCCCAGTCAAACTTGCCCGAATCGACGATGACACCGCCGATGGAGGTGCCGTGACCGCCGATGAACTTGGTGGCCGAGTAGACGACGATGTCGGCGCCGAAGTCAATGGGCCGGCAGAGGGCGGGCGTGCCGAAGGTGTTGTCAACGATTAGGGGGATGCCGGCTTCATGGGCCACAGCGGCGACAGCCTCGATGTCGAGCACGTCACACTTGGGGTTGCCGATGATCTCGCCGTAGATGGCCTTCGTCTTTTCGTTGATGGCAGCCCGAAAATTGTCGGTGTTCGAGGGATCGACAAAGCGGATCTTGACACCGAGACGAGGCAGCGTATGGGTGAAGAGGTTGTAGGTGCCGCCGTAGAGGCTGGTGGCAGCGACGATCTCGTCACCGGCAGAGCATATGTTCAGGATGGACAGGGTGATGGCCGACTGGCCCGAGGAGAGGGCCAATGCGCCGACGCCGCCATCGAGGGCGGCAAGCCGTTTTTCCAGCACGTCAGTCGTCGGGTTGTCGATGCGGGTGTAGATGTGACCGGGCTCTTTCAGGGCAAAGAGGTTGGCGGCATGCTCCACATCACGAAACACATAGGAAGTGGTCTGATAGATCGGAACCGCCCGGGAAAGGGTGTCCTGGTCGGGCACATGGCCTTCGTGCAGGGCGATCGTGTCAAAGCGCCATTTTTTCTCTGTCATGGCTGTGCTCCCTTCTCGTCTTTCATAACGTTATAACACCCTTCAAGGGGGTACGGGCGGGATGCAAAAACCCCCTGCGCAGACGCAGGGGGTATACTTCTATCCGCCTCATCTGCCAGGACGAGTCCGTCCTGAAGGAATTGGCACCATGTCGCATCAGTTCCCACTGTTTGCGACGGGTTGCCGGGTTTCATCGGGCCCTTTCCCTCCACCTCTCTGGATGAGTGTCTTCAATTTTCGGCCGGCTCCATAATGGGCAAGCGCTTGGAGTTTATTGTACCCGTGACAGCGGTTGCCGTCAATTGAAAAAATGAAAGGTAACAGAAAATTTACTGACTATGTTATCACCCACTACCGGTCGGGCAGCTTGCCTCGACCAAGCTTCTATTTATCTTCCACTCCGATGGAGGGAATGGCTTGTCCCCGTGGAATACATCATCGTTGTCGGATCGACATTAAGATTCCATGAAAAAGAAGGAGGCCTTCTGTTGCGCAATCGCTGGTTGAAACCGCTTTTTCTGTGCCTGCTGGTCCTCGCCTTGGCGCTGACGGGCTGCTCCAAACCGTCGCCTAGCGCAAAAGCTCCCGGCTCGGGAGGATCGCCATCCACAACGACGACACAGGCAGCCTCACCCCAAAGGGCTGCCCAGGACGTATTGCGCGTTCATTTCATTGATGTGGGACAGGCGGATTCCATCCTGCTCCAATCCCCCGGCGGGCGTTTCGTCCTTGTTGACGGCGGCAATGTAGATGACGGCCGGCTGGTTGTCGATTACCTGAAGCGCCAAGGGGTCAAAGAACTGGCCGCCGTCGTGGCCACCCACCCCCATGAGGATCACATCGGGGGACTTGATAAAGTCCTCAAAAGCTACCCTGTCGGCCAGGTGTACATGCCCAAGGCGACGACAACCACGAAAACCTTTGAGTATTTTTTAAACGCCGTAAAGGCGAGCGGCGCCAAACGGGTGGAAGCGAAAGGCGGCGTGAAACTGGATGTGCCCGATATGGACGGCGTCTTCCTCGCGCCGAACGGGACCGGTTATGAAGAGATGAACGATTACAGCGCTGTCCTCAAGGTCAACTACGGCAAGACCTCCTTCCTGCTGACCGGCGACGCCGAGGCAAAATCGGAAGGTGAAATGCTGGCCCAGGGATATGATCTGAAAGCAGATGTGCTGAAGGTGGGGCACCACGGCAGCACCAGTTCCACCACAAGCCCCTTCCTGAAGGCGGTATCGCCGAAATACGCCTTCATTCCGGTGGGCGACGGCAACGACTACGGCCATCCCCACAAAAAAACCCTCGACAAACTGGCCAAAGCCAGCGTGGAGGTCTTCCGGGCAGATAAAAACGGCACTGTTGTGGTCACCAGTGACGGGAACAAGGTCAACTTCGAACTGGAAAAACGGTAAAAACAAAAGCATTCGCTCATAACGCTAATCGCGTTAATAAGGATGAGCATCATCATCTGTCCGCTTCACGCGGACAAGGAGACTTATGAGTCGGGATAAAGGCCCGGCTCTTTTTTTGTTTTCGCCCTTCTATTCTTTTGGGAACTAGCCCTTCTATTTTCAGTTTAATTTGAATAAATAGGTATAGTAGGATATTTTTTCCATTTTTTCTTTTTGGTCTTCTTCGGTTGACCCATTATTGGCGGAGGTGGTTCTTTGAAACGTTCGGTCCGATCCTGCCTGTTGGTCTTCGCCCTCGTTCAGGTCTTCGCCTGCAGTGAGGCGGAAGCGCTGCCATTGCGCAAAGCGCCCGCGTCGATGCCGCCGCCGGCGGCGCTGGCAGCGGTTTTGCCTGGCGCGACGACTACGTCTACGCCTTCCGTCTTGACACCGTCTAACCCGACTTCGACTGCGACAACCCCTCCGGGGAAAACCCCGTTGACCGCTGCCTCCTCGGGCGCGGGATTGACAACGCCATCTACATCAACACCGTCCAGGGTCATTCCGTCCACACCTACGGCGCCGAGCACAGTTGATCCGGTTGCTCCCGCTGTCCCCACTAGCCCTGCTACCTCAGTTGACCCGGTCCCGGCTAATTCGGCCGACCCAGCTATCCCAGCTAAACCGGCCAACCCAGCTAATCCCGCTACCCCAGATAACCCCAATACCCCGGGGACGACCGACACCACCCCTGTCGCTCCTGTTTTATCGGGTGGAACCATCACCCTGTATATCGGAGAAGAGACGTTCGCCTTCCTCCCCAATAAAGAAATCGCCGCCGTAGATGTCAACAACTGGACCTACATACCCTCCAAGGATCCCAAAGAGGCCCGCGTTGCCGCCGTTCGCTTTGCCGATTCGCTCCCCAGTCACATCCGGCTCCGCGAGGGCGCCGTCAACATGATCACCGATGCCCTGACCGCAGCAACGGACACCGAAGTAGCCGTCCCCTCCTGGCGCCTCGCCTCCGATGTCCTGCTTTCCATGGCCCATGTCAGCGTAGCCGGCGGGCAAAACGCCTCCGTGGCCCTTGACCACATCGACGGGCTGGTGCTGCAACCCCGTGAAGTCTTTTCTTTCAATAAGGCCGTGGGCCCCCGTGAGGCTCACAACGGCTTCGGACCCGGTAAGGTCCTCGTCGGCACTCGATACATCACCGAAATGGGCGGCGGCGTCTGTTTCTCTTCTACCATCGTCCACCAGGCTGTCGTCCATGCCGATGAACAAAGCGGCCTGAAAGTCATCGAACGCCACCGGCACACCCGCCAGGCGCCTTACGTGGAACCGGGCGGCGACGCCACCGTCTATTACGGTGCCATGGACTACAAGTTCCGCAACGGCGACTATATGATCGCCATTGAAAAACAGAAGACAGACGACGGGATGGGCCTCCGTTTCTGGCGGGCGGTCAACTAATCGAGGGCAGGGACGACAACTTTCAATGAAAGCCCATTCAAAAACCATATTAATCCAATCAGTTCGGACTGACCATGCAGCCGCTGGTTTCCACTGGAATCCAGCGGCTATTGCTCATGGTGGCCAGCGATCAAGTCGATGTTACTCGTCGTTCCGATCGCGAAGCAAGGTCGTCTTGCGAAGGGTGGCGCACTCGCACCCCGGATGCGCATCGCCTTGTTTATCCGGCAAGGACTCGAGCGCCATGAGCAAACGACGCGCGGCAGGCTCCGACTCCTCATAAAAGATGTCCTTCAATTCCTGGTGGGACCAGTCGGTGATCACCCCTTCGGCGTAGTTGACCACCAGTTCGAGACGGGCGTAGCAGGCGCCGATCTCTCGAGCCAGGTAGACCTCCGGCGCCACACTCTGGCCGATCACATCACCGCCGGCAATGCGAAAAAAGCGCACCTCGGCCGGGCTCTCGAAATGGCGGCCGTCGGTGACAACATAGTTGGAACGGTCAAAGACGCGTCCTTTGCCGGGCAGCGCCTCGGAAGCGTCGATGAAAGCGCGGCGCAGGATCGGGCAAAAGGGTTGGCGCATGATGCAGAGGGTCGGCGTCCCCAGATCGACATCCTTGCGCATGGAAAAGTCGATGTAATCATGGGGGATGACGAGGTCACGCGGGCGCAGCAGTTCATTGATCGCCCCGACGCCGCCCTCGGAGAGGATCTGTTTGACGCCGGCCTGCTGGAAGACCCAGAAGATCTGCCGCGAGGCGTCGGCCCGCTTTACCCCAGGCCTCCATCCGTGCATGACACAGGTGAGGGCGCGCCGCCCCTTTAATTCAAAGTAGACAAAGGCGGGGCTAGGGCCGAAGGGCGTCTCCCACCCCGGGTATGTCTCCAGAACCGTAAGGCCTGGCACATTGAGGGCTTCCGGGAAGCCGAGCGAATTGGTGCTAGAACCGCCGATGATCGCAAAAGGAGCGGCGGGGATAGACGCGGGAGAATGCATGGGCGATAACCTCCATCGGCATCTAAGATTTCCGTTTCGTCGTCTCGTTCGTGTCTCGTTCGGTTGACTTTCGTCCTTATGAAAGTTTCACCGGAAGACCGCCGAACTATGGGGCGGCAAGGCAAGAGCCGGGCAAAAGCCCGGCTTGCGCTGTTTTCCAGAACCCATTTTTATCATGTTTCATAAAGAAACCATTGTTAATAAGACATCCCTGTTTTACTGCCTCGATCAATCGCCAAAGGAGATCCCCACGGACTTGGCTGCCTGGACGATCTGACCTTCCGTTTTCACCTGCTTGGCTGTGCCGACGGCCTCTTCGAGGGGCACCGGCAGGATCTTCGGCGTCCGCAAGGCTACCATCTTGCCGAACTGTCCGCTCATGATGGCATCGATGGCAGCCGAACCATAGCGGGTGCTGAGGATGCGGTCCTCCGCCGTCGGCGAGCCGCCCCGCTGGACGTGACCGAGGACGGTGACGCGCGTCTCCATGCCGGTGCACATCTCCAATTTCTGGGCCACCACGTGGCCGATGCCGCCGAGACGGACAGGGTCGTGGCTCTGGGCAACCAACTTCTGGACGACCAACTCGCCGCCGATCTCCTTGGCCCCCTCGGCGATGACGACGATGGAGAACTTGCGTCCCCGCTCAGCCCGGGCGCGGATGTGTTCACAGACCTTGCCCAGGTCGAAGGGGATTTCAGGGATTAGGATCACATCAGCGCCGCCTGCCAGCCCTGAGTAGAGGGCGATCCAGCCGGCATAGCGGCCCATGACCTCCAGGATCATGATCCGGTGGTGGGACTCGGCGGTGGTATGGAGCTTGTCGATGGCCTCGGTCGCCGTGGTGACGGCCGAATCGAAACCGAAGGTGACATCGGTGGCCGAGAGGTCGTTGTCGATCGTCTTGGGCACACCCACAACGGGGATGCCTTTTTTATGAAACTCAAGGGCGATGGACAGGCTGCCGTCGCCGCCGATGATGACCAGGGCGTCGATGCCCCGCTTTTTCATGTTGGCGATGCACTGCTCCGAGCGGTCTTCAAAAGTCAGCTTGCCATCCTTTTCGACGGCGTAGCGAAAGGGGTTGTCCCGGTTGGTCGTGCCCAAGATGGTGCCGCCCCGGTGCAGGATGCCTGATACGCTCGACTCGGTGAGCGGCTCCATCACGTCATTGACGAGTCCGTAAAAACCGTCGATGATGCCGACAACCTCCAGGTCGTAGCGCCGAATGGCTGTTTTGACAACCGCGCGGATGACCGCATTCAGTCCCGGACAATCGCCGCCGCCGGTCAGCACCCCGATGCGCTTGATCTGGCCTTGCATCCACATACCCCTTTCTTCATTCCGGTTCCCCGAATCAACGGGAAGTCGCTGTGCCGCACCAAATCCGCTTTGCTGCACCCGAACCGATTTTAAGTCAACCACTTCTGTTTTTACAATCCAATCATGCCATGGGCCGACCATGCCCGATTAGGCGCCCTTTACACCAGTCCCGCAAATCCGTTTTGGCGCAATCCCTCAAAGACGACGACAGAGACCGCGTTGGACAGATTCAGCGAGCGGGCGTCCGCCACCAGCGGGATGCGGGCCACCTGTTGGGGCCGTTCGTTCAGGATCTCTTCCGGCAACCCCTTCGTCTCCTTGCCGAAGACGAAGAAATCGCCAGGCCGGTAGTGGAACTCATGGTAGGCCTTTTTCCCTTTGGTGCTCAACAAGTAGAGGTTGGCCTGCCCGTGCTTTCCGAGAAAGGCGGCCCAGTTATCATGGACATGGACCTTGACCAGATGCCAGTAGTCCAGTCCGGCCCGTTTGAGTTGCTTGTCGTCAATGGAAAAGCCGAGCGGTTTGATCAGGTGCAGTTCGCAGCCGGTCCCGGCGCAGAGCCGGGCCACATTGCCCGTGTTCGGGGGGATCTCCGGTTCTACCAATACGATGTGAAACAATGTTGTCGACACTCCATCTGCTTTGGTAAATTGGCAAAAAGTAGCCGAATGGCACGAGGTAACAGTTCTCCCCGTTTTGTGAAAAATCCTTCCTGCCATTGGTTTGGGGGGTCCTTGTTTGTTATATTCTCACGAATAGATAGTTAACTCTATAAATCGTGAGCGTCATCAACCATTTCCTCGTATTGTGCCACACTACAAAGATATCTTGTATCGGCCCGCCGATTGCCCGCTGGGGTGCATAGATGAAGAGGAGATATCGGCTCTGTTGCTTTTTCCTCTATTTCAGGCTGACCTTATTGTTAAAATCACTCCCGGCGCTACCAGTATAGCCCTTCCTTCATGTGTCTTGGGGACGGCACCCTTGCAAGGATAAGTCCATCTTCTCCATCAGTTTTGGCGCTCTTCATGTATAGTGGATACACGCCCGAAGCGCCTTGTCCATCAAGCCTTTCCAATGATATACTTTCCTACTGTAACGGACACTGCGACAACAGCGTCGTCATTCATATTTACTTCATCGCGTCGCTTGCATACCCAGAGAAGCAGTGACTGAGCACTATGGAGGAGGGAAATCCGTGGGCAAAAACCTTGTGCAAAAAATCCTCGCAGCCCATCTGATTGAAGGGGAACTGGTTCCCGGCAAAGAGATCGCCATCCGCATCGACCAGACCCTGACCCAAGACGCCACCGGCACCATGGCCTACCTGCAGTTTGAAGCCATGGGCGTTCCCCGTGTCAAAACCGAACTCTCCGTCTCGTACGTCGACCATAACACCTTACAGAGCGGCTTCGAAAACGCCGACGACCACCGCTTCTTGCAGACGGTGGCGGCCAAGCACGGCATCCGCTTCTCCCGCCCCGGCAACGGCATCTGCCACCAGGTCCATCTGGAGCGCTTCGGCGTGCCCGGCAAGACCCTGCTCGGCTCTGACTCGCACACCCCCACCGGCGGCGGCATCGGCATGATCGCCATCGGCGCCGGCGGCCTCGACGTGGCTGTGGCCATGGGCGGCGGCCCCTTCTACCTGACCTGCCCGAAAGTGGTCGGCGTCAACCTGGTGGGCAAGCTCTCCCCCTGGGTCTCGGCCAAGGATGTCATCCTGGAAGTCTTGCGCCTGCTCTCCGTCAAGGGCGGTGTCGGCCGGATCATCGAATACTGCGGCCCCGGCGTGGCCACCCTCTCTGTTCCGGAGCGGGCCACCATCACCAACATGGGCGCCGAACTGGGCGCCACCACCTCTGTCTTCCCCTCTGACGAAGTGACGAAAGCTTTCCTGAAGGCGCAAGGCCGCGAGGACGCCTGGGTCGAACTCGGCCCCGACGCCGACGCCACCTATGAAGAGACGCTGACCATCGACCTGTCGGCCCTCGAACCGGCCGTTGCCTGTCCCCATATGCCCGACCTCGTCAAAACGGTCCGCGAAGTCGGCCCCATCAAGGTCGATCAGGTCCTGATCGGCTCCTGCACCAACTCCTCCTACACCGACCTGATGCGCGTCGCCGGCATCCTCAAAGGCAAGACGGTCCACCCGACGGTCAGCCTCGGCATCGCCCCCGGCAGCCGCCAGGTCTTCGAGATGCTCGCCCGCAACGGCGCCCTGGGCGATCTGATCGCCGCCGGCGCCCGCATCCTCGAATCGGCCTGCGGCCCCTGCATCGGCATGGGCCAGTCGCCCAACTCGGGCGCCGTCTCCGTGCGGACCTTCAACCGGAACTTTGAAGGCCGCAGCGGCACCAAGGACGCCTCCATCTACCTGGCTAGCCCCGAAGTGGCCGCCGCCGCCGCCCTGACGGGCCTTCTTACTGACCCTCGCGAACTGGGCGAGGCCATCGACGTGCCCATGCCGGAGCAATTCCTCATCGATGACCGCATGGTCCTCGAACCGGCCGCCGATCCCGCCGGCGTGGAAGTCCTGCGCGGACCGAACATCAAGCCCCTGCCGATCAACCAATCCCTGCCCGAGAGCCTCCGGGCCGGCGTCATCCTCAAGGTGGGCGACAACATCACCACCGACCACATCATGCCGGCCGGCGCGAAGATTCTGCCCCTGCGCTCCAACATCCCGGCCATCAGCCAGCACGTTTTTGCCGGTGTCGACGCCACCTTCGCCGAGCGGGCCAAAGCGGCCGGCCAGGGCTTCATCGTCGGCGGCCAGAACTACGGCCAAGGCTCCTCGCGGGAACACGCCGCCCTGGCGCCCATGTACCTGGGCATCAAGGCCGTCATCACCCAGTCCTTCGCCCGCATCCACCGGGCCAACCTGATCAATTTCGGCATCCTGCCCCTCACCTTCGCCGATGAGGCTGACATCGCCAAGGTCAGCCAAGGCAACGTCCTCGAAATCGCCGACGTGGCCGCTAAGCTGGGCGCCAGCGAAACGCTGGAGGTCCGCAACGTGACCACCGGAGAGACCTTCCTCGTCCGTCCTGACCTGACGCCGCGTCAGGTGGCGATTATCAAGGCGGGCGGGTTGTTGAACTATACGAGGGAACAGGCGTAAGCGAACACATCTGGATTTGTGCCCCTTGGGTAAAAACCCAAGGGGCTTATTTTTATTTCTAAGCGAATACCCTTCTCCGCATACACCTCACCTTCCCCAACCGCTCACCAAACCCCCACTTCTCATAAAACTGCACCAATTCCGGCGCGCAAAAGAGTTCAAAGATATGTACCGATTCCAGTTCCGGATGGCGGATGATCCGCTCCATCATCTGCCGCCCCAGTCCCCTGCCTCTGTATCCCTCATCCACAACGATGTCGACCAGCATGGCCTTATAGGTAAAGTCTGTGATCACCCGGGCAAAGGCGATGATTTTCTCAGACTCCAAGTCGCGAAAGGCCAAAACGACGCTGGAATGACGAACGGCCTTTTTGAATTCGTCCAACTTGCGCTCCTTCCCCCACCATTCCCGCTTGCACAGTTCATAGGCTTCCTCTATCTGTGTATCTGTCAGTGTTTCCACCACGTCATAAGCCGTCATTTCAGATACCGCCCTTCTATTCTTATCCATCCCACGCATCCTTGCTCGATTTTTCTCTTTCCACCCAATATATCCCTGCCAGCGGTATTAAAGGAATATAAAATGGCCCCCAATGCTTTCATCAGAAGCCTAGGAGCCATTTTCCTTCATGCCACTCTTCATGGCGTGGCGTCAACAGCACGGTCAACTTACCTGAGCTGTTTCCGGTACAGCACTTCATCATACCCTTTTTGATAAAGGTCCTGCATGATTCCCACTTGAGAGAACCCAAATGCTTCAACAAAAGCGCAGGCCTCTTTATTCTCCACATGGCATACGCAAAAAACGCTACGCGCGTAAGGCTTCACGACACGGATCGCGTGCTCCAACAACGCTTTGCCGCTCCCCTGCTTTTGAAAGGATTCCTTTACGGCAGACATCCGGAGATAGGCGCCAAACTCCCCCATCCCATTCCGCCGCACCGTGATAAAGCCGGCCAACTCCCCCTCTTTTTCAGCCACATAAATCTTATCCGGCATATTCAAAAGAATTTTCTTGGCCCGTTCATCATTGATGCCGTAATCGGCCCAAGGTGCTAAAGAAGAAATCAATTTGGCCAGGGCGGGGATGTCCTTGCGCGTGCCCATACGGATCTTCACGGAGGTCAGCCTCCCTGTTTTCCATCTTCCTTTCAATTCCCATACTCCCACGGGAATTAATGCAACCATGAATGGAAAAATGGTTGGACATTTTCATTCTATGGTCCTATAAATGGGAACGTTCTGAAAAAAATCATAGCCATAATCGCTTTTGACCACGATGTATCTTCGTCGAAAAATAAAAAACGCCTCCGCATTACCGGAAGCGTTTCAATGTCTGAGTGTATAAAAGGGACCTATCGGTCTTGCAACCGCCATTCCTGGAGGAGCGATTCGAAGATCTCCGCTGAATCACGCACAAACTTGGGACAGCGCGTGTTGTGGTAATCAGCCTCCTTCGCCTGCTGCCGTCCTTCCGGCGTGCTCACATCGCAGCCCAGCAGTTCTTTGCACCGGAGAAGACCGTTCCGCTCTTGAAAGCGCTCCAAGAACGCATGGACCCGCTCATAGGTCTTTTCCTTGTTCTCGCTGTCGTCGCCGCTCTTTTGTCCGTAGAGAAGGCCGATGGCCATCATCGCGCCAGTGACTGCGCCACAGGTCTCTCCCGTCCGAGCGATGCCCCCGCCAAAAGCCGCAGCCATCCCTTTCGCAGTTTCCTCATCGACACCGCACTCCTCAGCAAAGGCGGCGATCACAGCCTGGGCGCAGTTGTATCCTCCAAGAAAAATCGCTGCTGCTTTTTCTGCTTTTTCCATTGTGCTGTTCCCTTCTTCGTTTATTACTCATTTGTTAGCGCAAATCAATCAAAAAACCGGATATGATTCGCCAATATGGACTGCCCACAGACCTCCAAGCGCGCTGCCGTCACGGGCAGGTGGAAACGGCGGGGTCCTGCGCTCCCCGGATTCAGGTAGAGGACACCCCCTTTCCATGTCTCGTCAGGACAATGAGAATGACCGTAAATCACGGCCCCATACCCCTGCGCAACCGGATCGATATCGAGTTCGTTGATGCTATGGAGGACATACAATCGGATATTGCCGATCTGCACGGTCTCCCTTTCCGGCAATTTCTCCTGCAGTTCTCCCCGGTCGCAGTTTCCTCGCACGGCGATGACCGGCGCAATGCGGCCCAATTCCCGGAGCGTTTCTGCGCTGCCGATGTCACCGGCATGGATGATCAGGTCTACACCCGCTAAGGCCTGAAACAACTCCGGCCGGATGAGTCCGTGGGTATCGGAAATGACGCCGATGCGCTTCGATTCCCTTCCTTTTGATTCAACACGGTCGGATTCCATGGCGATTCATCCCTTCGGCTTCGCCGTGATTTTCCTCTGACCTGTCAGCGATTGTTCGGAACAGCGCCCTCAAGGATCGTTATTCTCAATGTATCACGGAAAAAAACGCAATGGAAGAAAAAAAGATCTTGTTCAATCCCGAAAGAGATCAACCCCGCCGCCTCCGGAAACCAGATGGCAGCGGGGTTTTTCGCCAAGGGACTTCTCCCATATATACGATTGGCGCCCCAGGGCCGCGTATCGAGACAAGCCCAATTATCGGAATAAGGCCACCTAAGGCCCTATTGCGGTGCGACAGACGGCGCTTGCAGCGGTGATAGATACAGGGTGATGACGATCCCCTGGCCCTTCGATTCTTCCACGATTTTTTGACCGACGGTGACGATTGCCTGGGCAGCCAGGTTCAACAGGACGCCCGGTATCGTCGGGAAGGTCTTGCTGAGAAAGTCTTTTACCGTTCCGGCCTGTTCCGTCACGAGATTTCCCAAGGCTTGGGTAAGCGATTCGGCAAGGTATAACTGGGCTGTTTGGGGAAGTGACAAAACAAATTTTGTTACCCCGCCATCGGCGGCTTCATGGTTGACGACAGCCCCTTGTTGATGTTGTTCCAACAACTGCGCAACCGCTTCACCGCTTTTTTCGAGAAGTTCCTTAAACATGAGAAAAACCCCCTTTTTCCTGCATTTTATTACAAGTAAGAGCTTTACTCAATGCTACCATAAGGAGGTTTTTTGACTATTTGAGGTTTTTAATAGAAACTTCCTTCGAACACGCTTCTCTACGGCTCCATGGTTCTCCATCTTTCATCAGGGCAACGATTTGCCGTTGTTCAAAAAACTTCCGTATCGACAGCGACAACATCCACCTCGCCCGACCCCTCGATCTGCCGGACCGCTGCGTCAAGAACCTGGCGGATATGGGTGCGGTCATTGCTGACGACAGCCAATCCGATGACCGACGCCTGCCAGAGGTCGTGCTGATCCACCTCGGCAACGGAGATGTTGAACTTCCCCCGCAGCCGCTCGACGATGCTCTTCAGCACCCGGCGTTTCCCTTTCAAAGAGTCGACGCCATGGATATGTAGGCTCACTTCGCTGTAGCCAACAGACACCTTCGCTTCCCCTACCCTTCCACGATTCAATCGCCAAGAGGCGCCGGCAGACATTTTTTATTATCGTCCCTTTTTGCTCGCAAAGAAAAACGCGGGCGGAACACCCTTCTCTAGCGCGTCCGCCCGCTTGTTTTTCGTTACTCTTTGACGTTCATGATCATTTCCAGATACTTGCCGGACTGGCGAACCTTCTCGATCAGTTCTTCCGTGACGAGGTCACCCTCTTCGGCGACCGTCTCACCCAGGTTGTTGGTGATCGTCTTAGTGAGCACCTTGCCCACATAGTACTTATGCTGCATTTGGCCGAACAAGGGGCCCCGTTCCTGCCCGTCGCCGCCTTCCGGCTTTGCCTCAGCATCCTCATTTTTCTCCAGCGCCGGGAAGGTGAAGGGTTCCGCTTCGTTGGGCTTGTCCTCCCGTTGCGGGCGAAGCGAACCCGGATCGATATCCTCGAAGGGCTGGGGGTTGACGGAAAGGTCTTCAATCACCCGCAGGACCGGCGCCTTTTCCACCAAGGGCTCTTTAAAAGGGCGAATCGGTTCAGGAACTACCTTCGGCGCCTGCGTGATGGAAGAGGTCATTGTCGTAACCGGAGCGGCTGGCGCCGGTGACGCCGGGACCGGCGCCGCTGAAACAGGCACAGAAGCAGGGGCAGCAACCGGAGTTTTAGGCGAGTCAACACCGGGAACGGAGCGAACGGCCGCAACAGCATTGGCGACAATATGGCCGTCGTATTCTTCCAGTCTGGCTTCGTCCAGGTCTTCTACGACGATCAATACGTCACGGCCGAAAGTGACGACACTCTCCGCCGGGATGATGCGGGCCCCCAGCGTTTCCTGGGAGGGCAGGAGCAGGCAGCCGGTGATTTTGCCAGAAGCCACATCAACGAAGTACTCGTTGACAACGCCGATCAGTCGACCCCGCTTGGTCAACACCTTCGTCCCTTTGACCTTGACCTGACGTTGGATCAGTCCCTGCACTTCGGGCAAATCGGTCAGGCGCTGCAGCGCCTCTTCGCTCTCAATGGTAACGGCATACTCGCCAACCCCTTGGAGCCGTTCAAAGGGAATAACCTGCGCTCCGAGATACCAAGACTCGTTTTCCACCATCAGGTATTCGACAGCGCCTTGGTCAGGATTGATGATCAGGTCACGGACCAAACCGAGTTCTCGACCATCGTTGATGCTGATGATGGCCAACCCGACAATGTTCTGGCTCTTGGTCACACAGCCGTCCTCCTTGTCACATTTCTATCAGCCGCCGTTCGCGGCGCGCGATACGTTTTCAGGTAGTTTTCAATCTCCGCCAGGATGGGGGCGGGCAGATCTCCCCGGTGCTTTTCCCAGTATCTGGTGATCTGATGGTAGGCTTCGTCATGTTTGTCCATCAGTTCGTATATGGCGCACATTTCAAGGACGATGAACATCTCGTCCTCCATGCTGATCCCGGATCGCGTGGCCTGTTGGAAGATCTCCAGAGCGCCCCAGAAATCGCCGCGCGTTTTGTGCCGGAAGGCATCGTCCATCAAACGGCCGAGATCGGGAACCGGCTGACCTGCAGGTGACGGGACTGCGACACAAGCCGCCTGTTCTGTCAAAGAAAGCGTTTCTGCCGGCGAATCGAAACAATCTTCTTCCGGCGAGTTCTCAACAATTTCTTCAAAACCCGCTTCCAGCATCTCTTCCGTCAGGGTCACGTTCAATTCTTCGATTACGCCCAAATCGGTTTCGGTATCGGTATCAGAAAGACAGATCTCGATCTCGTCAGTTTCGTTTACCTCGCCCGTGTCTTTTATATTCCTTGCTTCCTTTTCCAGATCTGCGGCGGGCTGCGAATCCACTTGTTCTTCAAGTTCTACAGAAACCGTCAGCGTGATCGCTTCAGCCTCCTGCTCCTCAGAAGAAGGCATCTCGACTGCTTCTATCTCAGGGACTTCAAGAGAAAGCGCGGCGAGCGCCTCTGCCTCTTTTTCTTCAGCGAAAGGCATCGCTACGACTTCTATTTCACGCTCTTCAGAAGAAAGCGCGGCAAGAACCTCTGTCTCTTTTTCTTCAGCGAAAGGCATCGCTACGGCTTCTACTTCACACTCTTCAGAAGAAAGCGCGGCGAGAACCTCTGCCTCTTCTTCTTTACCGAAAGGCGTCGC